>NZ_CP007753.1:1200000-1500000 GCF_000757845.1 Prochlorococcus sp. MIT 0604 | reverse complement strand
TTTAAGTTTTTGAAGGAATTCAACAGTAAATTCGGAACCTCTATATCTTTCAACTTGTCCTTTTTGCCTCCCAAAACCTCTAACTTCACTAACTGTCATTCCAACAATGCCGGAATTTACTAATGCAATTTTTACATCCTCCAGCTTAAATGGACGTATTATTGCTTCAATTTTCTTCATGATTAAAGATTGAACATTCCTATTTTAATTGTTTTTTGGAAAAACATCCAGCATTGAAATATCAGACAAACATTCAACATTAAGGCCTGCATTCTTGGCGTCTTCAATTAATAGTTGGGAATTTTCTTCAGAAATTATTACTGTACTATTTGACAACGCTTCCCACTGATCATTCTCAAAGTGTGTTTGAAGCCATAACATTCCAATTGCAGTTTTTGGTTGAAGTGATTTATTTAAGTTGTTATCGATAGTTATCAAACAAATGTCCATTAATTTTTATTGAACTACACACATATAAACCTTTCGGCGGACATAATGAATGTTACAGTTGATACAAAAATAAGATTTAACATCATTTGACTTAGTCAATTGTAATACTTAAATTTGTTGATACTTTTGCGAATTTTTTTCTTTATATATAGTTTTTATATAGGTTTAGTAAAAAGTTCTACTAAAAATGAGTACAGCTAAATTAGAGGATTCGACTCAAAGACCGCTATATGGTGAAAGAATTATTGAAGAATCAAAAATAATTTGTTTCGATAATCCAAATAAGAAAAGAATTTATGAAATTTCTATTCAGTTACCTGAATTTACATGTAAGTGCCCATTTTCTGGTTATCCAGACTTTGCAAAGCTAAATATTATTTATCAACCTAATTTGAAAGTCTATGAGTTGAAGTCTTTAAAGCTTTATATTAATAATTTTAGGGATATAAAAATATCACATGAGGAAGTTGTGAATAGAATTATGGATGATTTAGTGAATGAAGGTTCACCTCACTGGATACATTTAAATGCTGCATTTAACCCCAGAGGGAATGTTTCTATGCAGTTAGATATTTTTAGTGGGCAGAAAAGAAATTAAAAATTTTTTATTTCGTCTGATAATTTAAAAAATTCTTTTTTAAAACCAACTAGATTTTTATTACTAAGGCCTCCAATAGATAACTTTTGTGATTCTTTGTTTACCAGAATCCATAATTGGTTAGTTGGTATAAGACTGATTATTGTTCCAAAAATTATTAAGATAAAAGAAAAGTAAATAAATGGTATAGACGGATCATTTTTAATTATTAATCCACTGATGGGGATTATTTTTTTCAGAGATACTTTTGAAGAGTTAACTTCTAAAGGATCGTCATTGATATAGAGATTATTCTCGGAAAAATTTTCTATATTCGAAATTTTAAGTGGACCATTTTCATTATCTATTGTTAAAAGGAAATTTTTCTTAGTCTCCGATCCTAATTCAACTAAAACTCCCCAAACTTGATTACCAATTTCTGGAATCTCCTTTAATTGTAATTGATAAAGGATATTATCTATTTCTAAAACAACATTTGATATTGCCCAATCTGCTTGATAAATAGTTAATCCTTTAAACCTGATTGGGTGATTAACTTTGGTTATTTTTATTTCATTTAAATTTAGATCTTCAGAAGAAAAATTTAATTTTGAAATAAACTGTTTGGGCACACCATCACTTTCACGCTCTATAGAAAAATCGACTAACTTTACATTAGCTTTTGAGTTTGTGCTCTCATTAACAAGATCTAAAGTTTCTCCAGGCAGTAAATATTGTTCTTTTGATTGACTTGTAAAACTTCCATATGCTGAACCTATAAGTAAGACTATTAATCCGATATGTACAACTAAAGGACCGATTTTTCCAATTAACCCTTTTCTTGCAGAAATATGACTATTAAATTTGTATGTTTTCCATCCTTTTTTTTTAAGTAATAAATCTACTTTTGATATATGTTCTCCATCTTGATTTATTGGATGACTTGTAGTTAGTTGCAGTTTGCTAAATTTTTTTTCGCTCTTATATTCAACCCATTTTAATGAAGCTTTTAATGAAGGAATTTGCCTCCTGAAACTACAAGCTGCCAGAGAAATGCAAAGAAGAATTAATGCAAATAAAAACCAAAAGCTTGTATATATATGATCCAATTGAAGTTTTAAGACTTTTTCTCCATCTAAAAGTCCAAAAATGGGAGCTCTATCGAAATTATCGATATAGAATTTATCATTACTACCTTGAGGTATAAAGGTACCTATTCCACTGGCAAAAGCAATGAAGATTATCAGCGATATAGCGAATCTTAAACTTGATATTTTTAAAATTAGATTCTTAAAAATAATCATTTAGATCCAATTTGAAAATAAATTTAATAACCCTAGGGAAATTAAAAATATCCCACTTAAAGTCGGAATTATTTGACTAAATTTTCTGAGAGCTAAAAATTGCTTTAAGTTTTCTGCAGTAGCTCCTGCAATGATTAATGGGGTTACTTGGCCTATCCCAAAGAAAAATAAAAAAATAATAGATATTATCGGGTTTTTAGCTTGCGATACCCAAGCCAAAAGAGTTGCTAAAACTGGAGTAATGCAAGGTGAAGAAGCTAGTCCAAAAGTAGTCCCTATGGCAAAAGGCGCTATAAATGTTGGTATTTTATCTTCAATTATTTTTATATCAGGTCCATTCGGAAATTGAAACTTTAGAATTCCTAATAAATTTAAACCCATTATTATTGCTATTAGGGCAACAAATGAAGTGTAATAAGATGGAATTTGCCCATATATTTTACCTAAGAATCCACTCGCAGCCCCTAGTGCAACAAGCGAAAAAACTACACCTCCTGAAAAACTAATAAGTTTAAATTTATTTTTCTCTGTTCCGCCTATATAAGCAATTGTTACTGGAAGTAATGATAATGAACATGGCCCAAGACTTGTTAGAAGTCCTGCGCTGAAAACCAAAAATATAGTAAATGGACCAGGACTATTAAGACCATTCTGCATAAGCAGATTACCCTTTTGAGATAATTCTGAAATAACTAAATTAAATGATTCGATAGCTTGAATTTAATCCTTTAAATTCTAACTAATTAAGAGTCTTTCGTGTACTAATCATACCAATGAATCCTGTTGACTCTAATGAACATCTAACTAACATCCCTGCAATAAAAAAAGACGCTATTAATGAATTGCCACCATAACTAATGAAAGGTAGTGGTAACCCCGTAGTAGGCATTGAACCTGTTGCTACAGCAATATGCATTATTGATTGACCTGTCAACAACACACCACATCCGATAGCAACTAATTTTGTATAGTTGTTCCTGCACTTAAGACTAATTCTTAGGCTTATATAAGAGAATACTGCTAAAAATCCTAAGAATAAAGTACATCCTAATAAACCAAATTCTTCCGCAAAAATGGCAAAAATAAAATCTGTATACATGAACGGCAGATACTGTAATTTTTGTATCGACAGTCCAAAACCTTGGCCAAATAGACCACCTGAACCTATAGCTAATAAACTTTGAACCAATTGAAATCCATTTTCTTGTTGATCTTTCCAAGGATTTATAAATGAAGTAACTCTCAGTTTTTGATATTCGTTATTAAGGATGCTGATACATCCAGTAATTAATCCTACTGAAGCAAATGAGCAAAGAGAGCTAAGTTTTACTCCTCCACATAAACCCATTACCCAAAGAAGAATTCCAGTTAATGATGCAGTACTTAAGTTAGGCTGTTTAAGTATTAATAAAATTAATAAACCAAAGGTTATAATTGAAATTAATTTTTTATCACTCTTTATTAGATTCCAGTGTGCGAAAAGATTAGAAGCTTCTAGAATTAGAAAAGGTTTAATTAATTCAGATGGCTGGAGAAGTAAATTGCCAAGCACTAGCCATCTTGAAGATCCATTAACTGTAATTCCAGTAAGATTGGTAAGGAAAATCAAAAAGAATAAAATATAAAAAATAATTCTTGAAAACTTTAAAAGATTTCTAATGTTTGTATTAAGTACGAAATAAAATAAACCAATTCCAGGAATTGTCCAAATAATTTGTTTTTTTAAGAAGTAAGCCCAATTTCCCATTTCTCTACTAGCCACCCACCAACTTGATGATCCTAGTATGCATATTCCAAAGATTGACCAAATTCCAATTATGACAATGAGAATTTTTGCTTCATGAGGCCAAATCGCCCAAGGTAAGGGAAATATAGACTCTTTTAAATTGCTGAAATTTTTTTTGTAATAATAACTAAAGGTTTTTTTTCTTTTAGAAATTCTTTTATATTTTATTTTTTCTTGACTTATCTCCAATTTTTTAGATGTATATTTACTATTGAGACGTTTAATTGAGATTTTGCCAAGTCTTTTATTAACGTTTTAAAGTGTTAACGGTATTAAAAAGATGACTTTTCATAAAATTTTGTTTTTGAAGAATAAAGTAAAAAATGGCCTACAGATTCATCATAAATCTTAAGAATTAATTTTTTATAAAAAAAAACTAGCTAAAAGGCACCTCTTCATGATAGATTCCGTGAGTTTATATACTTACTTAAACCATTCAGAGGGGTTTCTAAACTATGTTCACATCAGTGGACTCAAATAGAAAAAAACTTGAGCATCCTTCTAATAAGAATGTTCAATTTCCTCAATCCCTGAATAATTCGATCATCAAAGAAAGTAAATCTGGCATTGCCAATCAAATAGCTCATTTGCTTTCCCAAAATGATGAATACACAAAATTGCAATTAACAATTTTTGGAATTACTTTTATTGTTTCTATTTTATTAGCATCAATAACTGGAATTTTTCTTGGCTTTAATTTTGGTTTTAGTATTTTTATAGGTGCAATTGCCGGCATTTTTTACCTACGTTTGCTTGCCAAAAGTATAGGGAAACTTGGTAAAGAATCATCAGGTGTATCAAAATTGCAACTTTTGGTTCCAGTTTGCCTCTTTATTTTTGCTAGCAAGCTAGGATCTTTGGATATTTTTCCTGCGATGATAGGTTTTTTCATTTATAAGCCTTCACTCATTCTCTATTTTTCACGTTCTTAAGTAAATTTTTTTTATTCAAAACAAATGTTTTTTAATTCCTTGCTAACAAATTTTGCAGCATTAGAAGTTGGTCAACATCTTTATTGGCAAATTGGAAATATCAGACTACATGGGCAGGTATTTTTAACATCTTGGATTTTATTAGGAGCTTTATTAGTTTTTATTTCTTTAGGAACTAAAAAAATGGAAAATGATCCTAAAGGCCTTCAAAACCTGCTTGAGTTCCTCTGGGATTACATAAGAGATCTTGCTAGGACGCAAATAGGTGAAAAAGTTTATAGAGATTGGATGCCATTTATTGGTACTTTATTTTTATTCGTCTTTGTTAGTAATTGGGGAGGAGCTTTAATTCCTTGGAGATTGATTAAGTTACCAAGTGGAGAATTAGGAGCACCTACTGCAGATATTAATACAACTATAGCCTTGGCTTTATTGGTTTCACTTTCTTATTTCTATGCAGGTTTAAGCAATAAGGGTTGGAGATACTTCGAATATTATGTTCACCCAACTCCGATTATGCTTCCTTTCAAAATTCTAGAGGACTTTACGAAACCTTTATCACTCTCTTTTAGGCTATTTGGAAATATTTTGGCTGATGAACTTGTTGTTGGTGTTCTAGTCTTTTTAGTTCCACTAATTCTCCCAATACCTGTTATGTTCCTAGGATTATTTACAAGTGCAATTCAGGCATTGATTTTTGCAACACTAGCGGCCTACTACATTGGAGAAGCTGTTGAAGAACACCATTAGCTGTCTTCCAATACATTCAGACGCTTTTACAAAGGGTCTGTAATCTGGCAAAATATCTAATCGCGTAGGTCTGAAAATATCAGACCCATTCTTAAAACAAAGGATGTCCAAGCGTGTATGACAACAAAGATTATCACAAGTATTAAGCTCTTTATTTCAAAATTATGGATTCGATTACTTCCGCTGCATCAGTTGTAGCTGCTGGTTTAGCAGTTGGTCTAGGTGCTATTGGCCCAGGTCTTGGACAAGGTAACGCAGCTCAAGGTGCTGTTGAGGGTATTGCCCGTCAGCCAGAAGCTGAAGGTAAAATTAGAGGAACTCTTCTTTTATCTTTCGCTTTCATGGAGTCATTAACAATTTACGGATTAGTTGTGGCTTTGGTACTACTTTTTGCGAATCCTTTTTCCTAAAAGTTAATATTGCTTTTAATCCTTATTAGCAATATTTAAATTTAATTTTTTAACTTCAACTAAAACATATGTTGGCCTTTAATTTTTTTGGTGCTACAGAAGGTGGATTATTCGATATAAATGCCACTTTGCCACTAATGGCGATACAAGTAGTTGCACTTACTTACATATTAAATTCTCTCTTTTTTAAGCCTGTTGGCAATGTTGTAGAAAAAAGAGAAAAGTTTGTAAGTAATAATATTATTGAGGCCAAAAATAAACTTTCTGAGGTTAAAAAATTAGAAGCTGATTTATTAACTCAGCTTCAAAGTGCTCGTACAGAAGCCCAAAGAATTGTGAGCGAAGCTGAAAATGAGTCTGACAAGCTCTATAAAGAAGCACTAGAACTTGCTAACAATGAAGCAAATGCTTCAAAAGAAAAGGCAAGACTAGAAATTGAAAGTCAGACGTCTGTTGCTCGTGATCAACTTTCTAAACAGGCTGATGATCTAAGCGAACTTATTGTTAATAGATTGATTCTAGAAAAATGAATTTAACTCTCTTAGCTACAGAAGGTTTTGGATTGAACTTCAATTTATTCGAAACTAATATCCTTAATTGGGCTGTAGTAGTTTTCGGTCTTTATAAATTTTTGCCTGGTTTCCTAGGTAAAATGCTTCAAAAAAGGAGAGAGGGAATCCTTCTTGAATTAAAAGATGCTGAAGATCGACTACTAAATGCAACTCAAGCTTTAGAAAAAGCGAAGAAAGATTTATCTTTAGCAGAAGAAAAAGCTTCTCAAATAAAAGCAGATTCCCTTAAAAGATCTGAATCAATCAGAATGGAAAGTGAGAAAAAAGCTATAGAGGAGATGGCACGAATTAAACAAAGTGCAATCTCTGATGAGAGCTCTGAAGCATCCAGAGCAATTTCTCAACTTCGAAAAGAAGCTGTTGAACTGGCAATTAAGAAAGCTTTAGATTCTCTACCAAATCGACTTGATAAAACAACACAAGAAAATTTGGTAACTCAATCAATTAACAATATTGAGGTTAACTAATGCCACTTTTAAATTCAGTTACTACACCATACGCAGAGGCATTACTTCAAGTTGTGAATGAAAATTCGCAAACTGAAGAGATGGTTTCTGAGGTTAAACAACTCTTGGAATTAATAAATGATTCCCCTGAATTGGAGAAGGCACTATCCTCTCCCATTTTAGAGACAGATGCTAAGAAGAAAATCATTATTGAAATTTTTTCAAATAAGGTTAATTCTTCTTTATTGAATTTCTTAAAATTATTGGCCGATAGGCAAAGAATTGGAATCCTTACTTCAATTCTTGATAGATTTTTAGAGATTTACCGAGAAAATAGTAATATTGCATTAGCAACTGTTACTTCTGCAGTCGAGCTTACTGATGAACAGAAAGGTTTAATTACCAAAAAGATCATCAATATTGCTGGAACAGAAAAATTAGAACTTGTAACTAAAATCGACCCATCTCTTATTGGTGGTTTCGTCGCCAGTGTAGGATCAAAAGTTATTGATGCTTCTCTTGCTTCACAAATAAGAAAACTTGGCTTATCTCTTTCCAAGTAACTTTTAAATCAACCTTAAATTCTTAAATCCATGGTATCTATACGCCCTGATGAAATCAGTTCAATCTTAAAACAACAAATAACTGATTATGACCAATCTGTAAGTGTTAGCAATGTAGGAACTGTTCTGCAAATCGGTGATGGCATTGCAAGAATATATGGCTTAGATCAGGTCATGGCAGGTGAGTTATTGGAATTTGAGGATGGTACCGAAGGTATAGCTTTAAATCTGGAAGATGATAATGTTGGAGCCGTTTTAATGGGGGAGGCGCTTGGTGTTCAAGAAGGAAGTAACGTTAAATCCACAGGTAAAATTGCATCTGTTCCTGTTGGTGAAGCAATGCAGGGGAGAGTTGTTAACCCTCTCGGACAACCTATAGATGGGAAAGGAGAAATTCCAACAAGTGATACTAGATTGATTGAAGAAATGGCTCCTGGAATAATCAAGAGAAGATCAGTGCATGAACCAATGCAAACAGGTATCACATCTATAGATGCAATGATTCCTGTTGGAAGAGGTCAAAGAGAATTAATTATTGGTGATAGACAAACTGGAAAATCTGCGATTGCTATCGACACAATAATCAACCAAAAAGGTCAAGACGTAGTTTGTGTTTACGTAGCTATTGGTCAGAAGTCAGCATCAGTAGCAAATATCGTAGAGGTCTTAAGAGAAAGAGGAGCCCTAGATTATACAGTCGTAGTTAGTGCAGGAGCTTCAGAACCAGCTGCTTTACAGTACTTAGCACCTTATACCGGCGCAGCAATTGCTGAACATTTTATGTATCAGGGTAAAGCAACACTCGTTATTTATGATGATCTAACAAAACAAGCTCAAGCCTACCGACAAATGTCTCTTCTTTTAAAAAGACCACCAGGAAGAGAGGCTTATCCAGGAGATGTGTTCTACTTACACAGTAGATTACTAGAAAGAGCAGCAAAACTTTCTGATGCCATGGGAGGGGGTTCTATGACAGCCCTTCCAATTATTGAAACTCAGGCAGGGGACGTTTCGGCTTACATTCCAACTAATGTTATTTCAATTACAGATGGACAAATATTCTTGAGTGCAGATTTATTTAACTCAGGATTAAGACCAGCTATTAATGTTGGTATTTCTGTTAGCCGTGTTGGAGGAGCCGCTCAGACAAAAGCAATTAAAAAAATTGCAGGAACATTAAAATTAGAACTCGCACAGTTTGATGAACTAGCTGCATTTTCCCAATTTGCATCTGATCTTGATGAAGCAACTCAGCAACAACTTGAAAGAGGCAAAAGACTAAGAGAATTATTAAAGCAACCTCAATTCTCTCCACTAAACCTTGCAGAACAAGTTGCAGTTGTTTATGCAGGAGTTAAAGGTCTTATTGATGAGGTTCCTGTTGAAGATGTTACTAAATTCGCAACTGAACTAAGGGAATACCTAAAGTTAAATAAAGCAGAATTTATAGAAGAGATTCTTAAAGAAAAGAAATTAAATGATGGATTAGAAGCGACACTAAAAGAGGTGATAAATGAAGTTAAATCATCAATGCTTGCAACAGTTTAAATTTATTTAGGAGATATCATGGCAAATCTTAAAGAGATTAGAGATCGAATCGTTTCCGTTAAAAATACAAGAAAGATAACGGAGGCCATGAGACTTGTTGCAGCTGCAAAAGTTAGGAGAGCTCAAGATCAAGTTCTTAAGAGCAGACCTTTTGCAGATAAACTTGCAAGGGTCTTAGAAAATATTCAATCTAGAGTACAATTTGAGGCTGTCGACTCTCCTCTATTATCTAAAAGAGAAGTAAAGAGCATTACTTTAGTTTGTATAACTGCAGATAGAGGTTTATGCGGTGGTTACAATACAAATATAATAAAAAAGGTAGAAATAAGATACGCAGAATTAGTCAAACAAGGGTATCAGCCAAATTTAATTTTGGTAGGGAAGAAAGCTATTGGATATTTTCAAAATAGAAAGGATAGATATGTAATTAAAAGTACTTTCAAAGAACTAGAACAGGTACCCACAGTTAAGGACTCTGAAGGAGTTACAAATGAGATTTTAGCTGAATTTCTTTCAGAAAATTCTGATAGGGTCGAAATTATTTACACGAAATTCATCACTCTAGTTAGCTGCGCTCCTGTCGTTCAAACACTATTGCCACTCGACCCTCAAGGAATTGCTGAGGAAAATGATGAAATTTTTAGGTTGACTACAAAAAATAGTAAGTTACTTGTTGAAAAAACAAATATAAAAAGTGATTCAGAGAAGTTGCCATCAGATATTGTTTTCGAACAAAGTCCTGATCAACTATTAGATTCTTTATTACCATTATATTTACAGAATCAGGTATTAAGGGCTCTTCAAGAGTCGGCAGCTTCAGAACTCGCTTGCAGGATGACTGCTATGAATAATGCGAGTGATAATGCTAAAGAATTAGCAAGTACTTTGAATCTAACCTATAACAAAGCTAGACAAGCAGCTATTACTCAAGAAATATTAGAAGTTGTAGGAGGTTCAGCAGTTTAGCAGTAAGATTTAGGATATGCCTGAATACAATATCAAAGTTCAATTTGAGCAAAAGACTTTTAGTTTTTTATGTTCTGAAGACCAAGATATTATTTCAGCGGCAAAAATGAATGGAATAGATTTACCTAGTAGTTGTTGTTCAGGAGTTTGTACAGATTGTGCATCCATGATATTGGAAGGATCTGTAGATCAACATGATGCTATGGGATTAAATGATGATTTGAGGGAAAGGGGCTTTGCACTTTTGTGTGTGGCATATCCCAAGTCAGATTTGAATATTGTTATTGGTAAAGAAGTCGAAGATGATTTATATAATGATCAATTTGGTAAATATCAAAAATGAAATTAAGTTCAATTGATTATTGCTTAGATTGGCCAGTTTCAATAAAATTAAAAAATTTAAGGGAATTTATCATTACAAATTTAGAAAAAAAAGGTGATTTAATTCGATGGTCAATTGTTGATATTCAAAGTTCTATTGACTCTTTTGGAACAAAAAAACTTAGAATTAAAGCTGTCTTAGCTAATTAAAAAATATAAATTGAAATTTTTTAATAATGGAAAATTCACCAACAATATTCATTGTTCCAACTGGTATTGGTTGTGAAGTAGGAGGCTTTGCTGGGGATGCACTTCCTACCGCTAAATTATTAGCATCGGCAAGTGGATGTTTAATTACTCATCCAAATGTTATGAATGGCGGCACTCTCTCTGAAAAAGATAAAAATATTTTTTATGTTGAGGGTTATAGTTTAGACCGGCTTGCTAAAGGAGAAATCGCTTTAAAAAGGGTAAAGCAACAGAAAATTGGGATAATTTTTGATTCAGCCATTGAAAAAGAAATTTTAGTAAGACATTTACAAGTTGCTGATGCATGTGTTTCTACTTTAGGGATTAATGTTCATTCTTATGTGATCACAAATAAGCCATTAAACATAGTTCTAGATTCTGATTCTTCAAAAATCAGTGGCGGCATAATTGAAAATCCTGATACTCTAATTGATGCTGGAAAATATTTAATAGAAAAAGGAGTTACGGCAATAGCAATTGTGGCAAAATTTCCAAATGATTCAGATTCTTTAGAAACGAATATCTATCGAGAGGGGAAAGGGGTTGATCCTATCTCTGGAGTCGAAGCAGTTATAAGTCATTTAATAAGCAAATTTTTAAAAGTTCCCTGTGCTCACGCACCTGCTTTAAATCCAATTGAATTGAATGAAAATTTAGATCCTCGTGCAGCTGCAGAAGAAATAGGATACACCTTTTTACCATCAGTACTGATTGGGTTAAGCAATGCACCTGACATTGTTGAATTGCCTGCTAAAAATGAATCAATCTCACTTCACCCTGATCATATTGAATCTATCGTTGTTCCTAATGGGGCACTAGGTGGAGAAGCAGTACTAGCAGGGATTGAAAAAGGTTTAAATATTATCTCTGTAAAAAATCAAAATATATTAAAAGTGACAAATGAATTTTATGATTATCCCAATCTTTTTGAAGTGGATAATTATTTAGAAGCTGCAGGTATAATTCTTGCTATCAAAAGAGGGATCAACCTTGATTCAGTTAAACGGCCTTTAAAAAAAATCCAACAGAGTTCTTATAGTGATTAATAAGATATTGCTATGGGAACTCTCCAGTCACTTCCTAATGATTGACTGCTTAGTTTTAAGATTGGAGGAGCCTGCTTTCTTTTAAATTCCGCTTTTTTTATGAGTGAGATAATTTTTAAAATTAAATCTTTTTTATAACCATCTTCTTCTAATTGTGGTAAATCTTTTTTCTCTTCAATAATTCCTTTAAGAATATTATCTAAAATAGAATAAGGTGGGAGAGAATCGGTATCTAATTGATCAGGACCTAACTCGGCACTTGGAGCTTTCTTACGTATATTTTCTCCAATTAAATCTACGCTAGTATCAAACATATACGATTTTCTATGATTAATTGAATCTTCACTATCAAGCCAATTGCATAATTTAAAAACATTAGTTTTATATAAATCCCCAATTACCGATAATCCCCCATTCATATCACCATAAAGTGTGCAATATCCTACTGCCAGCTCTGATTTATTTCCTGTTGAAAGTAATAAATGCTTTTCTTGATTTGCTAGAGCCATCAGAAGCGTTCCTCTGATTCTTGATTGAATATTTTGATTTGTTATTTCAGCCATCTTGAAAGATATGGTATTTATAAAAGATTCTTCAAAAGAGCTCATCAAATTTTCAATTGGGATGCTGTGGTAATTGATCTTTAATCTTCTTGCTAAATCTTTCGCATCACCCTTTGAATGAGATGAGCTCCACTTAGAGGGCATTGAGACGCAATAAATATTATTATTGCCAAGAGCAGCTGCCGCAATTGCTGAAACTAGTGCTGAATCAATGCCGCCACTTAGTCCAATTAAAGCTGTTTTAAAACCGCATTTTTGAGCATAATCCCTAACACCAAGGACTAATGCATCAAAAATTGATGCCATCTCAGACTTTTCAAATTTATTTTTTTGAGGTTTTGTTTGCTCAATGTCCCAAATGGAGAGGTCTTCTGAAAAAGATTTTAATTGTTTTATTTTAGATCCATTCTTATCAAGAATAAAACTATTTCCATCAAAAATTAAATTATCATTTGCTCCAATCTGGTTTACATATATCAGCGGTACTTGAAGATATTGAGCAGCAAAACTGGAAACTTTGGATCTTAGCTCTAACTTTTTGAAGGTATATGGGGAGGCCGATAAGTTCACTAAAATATCAACTTTTTCTTTCTTTAAATCAAAAATAGGATTCTTTTTATGAATTCCTCTACCTTCTATGTTTTTGTTGACCCATAAATCCTCACATATAGTAAAGCCAAGTCGCCAAGTTTTATTATTAATTTCTTTTGTAAATACAGAAACTTTTTCTTCTGATCTAAAGTATCTTTTCTCGTCAAATACTTCATAGGTGGGAAGAATAATTTTACGAGCAATTATTTTCCACTCACCGCTTTCAATCAATGCAATAGAATTATAAAGATTTGGGAAAAAAGAATCATTTATTATCTCAGCTATCCCTACTGTTATGCTCAAATTTCCATATTTTTTATTAATATCTATGGCTAATTGGTCAAGAATTTGATATTGATTTTTGATTAAATTTTTTTTTAGAAGTAGGTCTTTTGCTGGATATCCCCATAGTGATAATTCTGGAGTAAGAACTAAATCAGCAGAAGTTGAGCTTGCTTTCGAAGCAGTAGAAAGTATTTTTTTTGCATTACCCTTTAAATCACCTACAACTGGATTAATTTGAGCAAGTAAAAACTTCATTCAACTAATTTAGTGGATTCATATAAGTTATTCTTTTTAACAACATCTATTAATGAAGTTGGTAAATTAGAATAATTAAAGTTTGACCTGAGCTTAGAACTTGAAATGTTTGGGATTTTTATCGGTGAAATCTTAAATTTCACTTTATAAGTTTCTAACATCTTAAGAGTATTTAATTCAACTGGATATCCCTCTCTTAAAATTACTAAAAAATTTACCTCATCAGTAATTTTATCAAAATTTTTCCAATAGAAAATATCTTTAATTAAATCGCTCCCAATAACAAAATCTAAATTATTTAATTCATAAATTTTTTTACATTTTTTAATAGACTCTACTGCCCATTGGCTAGTAACACTCTGATTAAATAATATTTTTGGATTATCTAAATCTTCAATGAGAGTTTTTAATAATTGGCTACGGATTGAGATACTCTCTTTATGCTTTTTGTTAGGGTTGTTGCTTACATAACAAATGGTAAAAGCATAAATTTTGGATAATTCATCTAGTATTTTCTCATGTCCTACGGTAGGTGGATCTGCACTGGTACCAAATAATGCAATGTTTTTTTCCATTTTAGATTTTAAGGCAGAAAACTAAAAAAATTATTATTTAGATTTCTATTTGATAAATAAATATTAATGTGGTTAAAAACCTCTGGTTCATCTAAAGTTAAATTTTGAATCATGATGGAAGGTTCTATTAACGAAACTTTGCTTCTTACAAATATCTCTTTTGCTGCTAATTTCCCAAGGATTTTCGTAGAATAAACAGCAATTGCTGCTTGAATAATTGCTACAGGCCCATAAGGTAATAATGAAAGACCGTTAGTGAAAGGTGCTGTTAATAAAATTACTTTCTTAATAAGATTGAAAGATGTATTGACGCCCACTTGCGTAACGCCCAAATATAAATTACTAATTGATATCTTTTTAAAGATTGTTCTTGTAGATTCACCCTTCAAATTTAAGCCGTAAATTTTACTTAATTCGCCAATCAATGCAGTATCTAGAGCAAAACTGCTGGCAACATCAAACAAAATAAAAGGATTGAGTGCTACTGTTGATGCCTTTATGGTCGAAAATTTACCAATAGTTGATTGAGCTAGTTTCTGCCTCCTTTTCAATCTTTGCTCTTTTATTTGCAGAAACAATTTGTCAGCTAGTTGAAGTGAATTGAGTGTTAACAATATCTCACCCTGTTGTTTTATTATTTTTGTTAGGTGATTTTTAAGATTGTTTCCATGATTAAGAATTATTGGAATATTTAAATCTTTTGGAAGTTTAAACTTTATATTTCTTATGATTTCTTTTACGTCATTTTTAGTAAAAAGATCGATTTTATTATAAATTAAGATTATTTTTTTTCCATGTTTAATTAGGGAGCTTATTTCGTTTAATTCATTTCTATTTAAATCTCCCGAAACTATAAATAAAATGAGATCTGAATGATTTATGTAAGGGTAAACTTTATCAGGGTATTTAATATTGCAAAAATCAAATCCTGGACAATCTAGTAACTCTACACTAATGAGTTTTTGATCTTTGACTGTCCATGGTTCCACTTGTATTTCTCTTGTGGTCCCATGGATAATATTTGTTCTGAATATATTTTTTTTTAATAAAGAATTTAAAACAGAAGATTTTCCTACGCCCGATTTACCATAAGCACTAATTCTTATTTTTTTTTCTTTAAGTCTAAAAAGTTGTTGATTAAAAGAAATTATTTCTCTATTAAAAAAACTTTTTTCATAGTTAGTAAGATCAATAGACTCCCACCAATTTTTTAAAAGTGAATAATTTTTATTAATTTTCAATTGTCTCATGATTTATTTTTTCCACCAACCAGCTAGTACAGATAACACCGCTTCTGCCCCAATAATCCCCACGAATCCCCCAAATTCATCTACTACTACTTTTACTCCTTTATGATCCTTGTCAAATCTTGTTAATAATTGATCTGCCTTAATCATTTCGGGAATGTAGTCCACAGGTTCGCAAATTTCTGATAAAGATTTTTTATTTTTCCCAATAATTATTTCTGCTAATATTTTTTCACGCTTAACCACACCTTGTATTTTGTCAACTTTATCTCCCAAAATAACCCACCATGGAGAGTTATTAGTCATTATAAGTTTTGAAATTTCATCAATGCTAGAAGAACCATCAAAACAGGGTGCTGATACCCTAGGGATCATTAAGTCTTTAGCTTTTAGATCATTTAATTGAAAAACCTTAAATATCATTGCTGCTTCATCAGCTTCAATCAAACCTTTTTGACTTCCAATTTTTGCCATTTGTCTAATTTCCTCTTCATCAGTTGAAATTTCATTTTCTGCAGTAATAACTGGAAATATTTTTTCGATTAATATTAAGAATGGCCTCATTAAGGTATTTAATAGCCTCAAGATGGGAACTGATAATAATGCTATCTGAACTGAAAATCTTGTACCAAGAGCTTTCGGAAGAACTTCTCCAACTAGAACAACTAATATATAAAAAACAATTGAAAATAAAGTTAAGCCATAACTACTATTAATTATCAATGCTCCATATACACCTAAAATAAGACTGCCAATGATGTTAAATCCATTATTAGTAATTGTAATAACAGTCAGCGTCCTTCCAAGGTGTTTTCTGAGTTTAAGTAGTTGATTTGCAGAACTTTTTGGCTTTTGTTTTGAGGCTATTTCTAAAATTCTTATTGAATTAACAGCTAAAAAAGCCGCCTCTACTCCCGAACAACATGCTGACCCTACTAAAATGATAATGATAAGCAATATTAAGCCGTATACACTTGGTTCCATTAAAATAGATTAGGTATTAAATCTGTTTTAATTCATTCTTCCATTTTTTTTTAAAACACGCCAATACACAATTTATGTTTAAACCCGATAAAAAAGTTTTTGAAGAAAGAAGAGAAATATTCCTAAATAAATTAGGTGGAAAAGCTGCTGTGATCCCTGGAGCTAATCTTGTAAAGCATCATGCTGATTGTGAATATCCTTTTAGGCAAGATAGCAATTTTTGGTATTTAACCGGTTTCGATGAGCCAAATGCAATTGCTCTTTTCTTATCGCATAAGCCAAAGGGAGAGAGATTTATTATGTTTGTTTCTCCAAAAGATGTTGTTAGCGAAGTCTGGAACGGTTTTAGATGGGGTTTAGAAGGCGCTGAAAAAGAGTTTAATGCTGATAAGGCACATTCAATAAACGAATTAAGAGAATTACTCCCTGCTTACCTGAATGGTTCTGATGAACTTGTTTTTTCAATTGGTAAGCATCCATTAATTGAGAAACTGGTACTTGAGATATTTGCACAACAACTTGACAACCGCTCGAGATTAGGGATTGGCGCAAATTCTATAAAATCTCCAGAAATTTATTTAAATGAGATGAGATTAATTAAAAGTGAATTTGAAATTCAGAGGATGAGAGAGGCTATACAAATTTCAGCTGAAGCTCATGAACTAGTTAGAGAATCTATCTCATCAAAAAAAAATGAAAGACAAATTCAGGGTATTTTGGAAGGATTCTTTTTGGAAAAAGGGGCGAGAGGACCAGCTTATAATTCTATTGTTGCTTCAGGAGATAATGCATGTATTTTGCATTACACTTCAAACAACGCACCTTTGAAGAAGGAAGATTTATTATTGGTGGATGCTGGATGCTCATTAACTGATTATTACAATGGAGACATAACAAGAACTATTCCAATAGGTGGTAAATTTTCTCAAGAGCAAAAAGCTATATATGAAATTGTATTGAGTGCCCAGAAAAATGCAATTAAAACTGCCGTAAAGGGATCGAATTCTAGTGCTGTGCATGATGTTGCATTAACAATTCTGGTAGAAGGATTAAAAGAACTTGGCTTATTGTATGGCAGTACTGAGGAGATAATTGAGCGTCAGTCTTATAAACATCTTTACATGCATAGAACTGGACATTGGCTCGGCTTAGATGT
This sequence comes from Prochlorococcus sp. MIT 0604, assembly GCF_000757845.1. Taxonomy (NCBI): domain Bacteria; kingdom Bacillati; phylum Cyanobacteriota; class Cyanophyceae; order Synechococcales; family Prochlorococcaceae; genus Prochlorococcus; species Prochlorococcus sp. MIT 0604. The sequence continues at coordinate 1,482,424 of NZ_CP007753.1, read as the reverse complement.
TCATGATGTTGGAGCATATAGAATGGGAGATTATGAAGTGCCATTACAAAATGGAATGATTCTTACTGTAGAACCTGGGATCTACATTAGTGATAGAATCCCAGTCCCTGAGGGACAACCACTAATAGACGAAAAATGGAAAGGCATAGGGATAAGAATTGAAGATGATGTTTTGGTAACTGATTCAAACCCAGAAGTTTTGAGTATCGCAGCACTAAAAGAAATTTCTGAATTAGAATTTTAAAATTTGACTAATTTAGTTATTAGATTTATTTTTTATAAAGTTAAATCTCAAGAATGAATAAGCCCGATTCATATGATTCGAAACTTTCTCAAGCAAGAGGCTTGGCCAGCCAGCTTGGTATGTTCGCAGAAGAAAACGATATTCCTAAAGATCTTTGGGATTCATTGGAAGCTGCTATTTACGACTTTTATGAAGTATCTCATGATAGATAAAAATACTGTTTAGAAGGTATCAATTACTAAAATCAAGAAATTTTGAATAAATCAATCAAAATGTGACCATAAACTGATAAATTATTTATTAAACATAAATAAGTGAATGACCTCCTCAGATAAGTTAAATCAAAATTCAACAGAAAAAAAGGAAAAAAATGATGATGCCCTTAATTCTAAAAATTCTTCTCCAAATTCAGGAATGATGGGTGCCACAGCTGTATTAGCAGCTGCCACAATTGATGAAGATGGTGTACCTACTGGATATACCCCAAAACCTGATGAAGGAAGGTTCATAATTAAAGTATTGTGGTTACCTGATAATGTTGCTTTAGCAGTTGATCAAATAGTAGGCGGAGGACCTAGTCCCCTTACTGCTTATTATTTTTGGCCAAGAGATGATGCTTGGGAAAAATTAAAAAGTGAGCTAGAGAATAAAGGTTGGATTACAGATAACGAAAGAGTAGAAATTCTGAACAAAGCAACTGAAGTAATAAATTATTGGCAAGAAGAGGGTAAAACAAAAAAATTAGAAGAGGCCAAATTAAAGTTTCCCGAAGTAACTTTTTGTGGAACAGCTTAAATACTAGTTCTTTGCGGCTTGAATCCTTGCTTCGGCTTTCGATACCTGTTTGAGAGCCTTTATTTTTTCTGGATTTTTTTCATTTTCAGAAAATTTACTAATTGCTAATTTTGCTTCTTTAAGATCTTGTTCAGCATTTTGAACATTAATTTCAGAACCAATTTCAGCATTATTTACTAAAACTATGACTTCATCTGATTCAATTTCAGCGAAGCCTCCCATTAGAGCTATTGACTTCCATTGGGAATTCATTCTTAGCCTTAAAACGCCAATATCTATAGCTGTAACTAAAGAGATGTGTCCTGGTAGTATACCAAGCTGACCAGTAGTACTTGGAAGGATTACTTCTTCAGCTTCCCCTTGATAAACATTTTTGTTAGGAGCTAAAACTTTTAGAGAAATTGCCATTAATTTAAAATTATTGAAGGTTAAATTATATATATTTCAGATATTTATTTTTCTGATTTTATTTTTTCAGCCTTTGCTTTAACTTCATCAATATTACCAACTAAGTAAAATGCCTGTTCTGGTAAATCATCCAATTCACCTGACAAAATCATATTGAAACCAGCAATGGTATCTTCTAATTTTACGTATTTACCAGACATTCCTGTAAATATTTCTGCTACAAAGAAAGGCTGTGAAAGGAATTTTTCAATTTTTCTGGCCCTGTCTACTGTTAACCTATCTTCTTCAGAAAGCTCATCTAAACCAAGAATCGCGATGATATCTTGTAGTTCTTTATATCTTTGTAAAGTTGATTGTACAGCTCTTGCTGTTTTGTAATGCTCATCGCCAACAACTGATGGTTGTAGCATAGTGCTTGTTGAGTCTAATGGATCAACTGCTGGGTAAATTCCCTTAGCGGCAAGAGCTCTAGCAAGCACGGTAGTAGCATCTAAATGAGCAAAAGTTGTAGCTGGAGCAGGGTCTGTTAGGTCATCAGCAGGTACGTAAACTGCCTGTATAGATGTAATTGACCCTTCTAATGTAGATGTAATTCTTTCTTGCAATTCACCAACATCAGTTCCCAGAGTGGGTTGGTATCCAACAGCTGAAGGCATCCTTCCAAGTAACGCAGATACTTCAGAGCCAGCTTGAACAAATCGAAAAATGTTATCAACAAAAAGTAGAACGTCTTGTTTATTTACATCTCTAAAATGTTCGGCCATTGTAAGTGCGGATAAGCCTACTCTCATTCTTGCACCAGGAGGCTCATTCATCTGTCCAAAACATAATGCAACTTTTGATTGAGTTAAATCATCTGCATTGATAACGCCTGATTCTTTAAATTCTTCATATAGATCATTCCCCTCTCTAGTTCTTTCACCTACTCCGCCAAAAACAGAAACTCCACCATGTTCCTTTGCGATATTATTAATTAATTCTTGAATAAGGACGGTCTTACCCACCCCAGCGCCTCCGAATAATCCAACTTTTCCTCCTTGTCTGTAAGGAGCTAAAAGGTCGATAACTTTTATTCCAGTTTCAAAAACTTTGGGCTTTGTTTCTAGATCTGTTAACTTTGGAGCAGCTCTATGAATCGGAGCAGTATCTTTAGTATTTACTGGACCTTGTTCATCTACTGGTTCTCCTAAAACATTAAATATTCTTCCTAAAGTTGCTTCTCCAACGGGTACGGATATTGGTGCGCCTGTATCGATTGCTTCCATGCCTCTTACAAGGCCGTCAGTGCCGCTCATTGCTACGGCTCTTACTCTATGGTCGCCAAGGAGCTGTTGGACCTCTGCAGTTAGCGCTATATCTTGTCCAGCAGGATTTTTAGCTTCAATTCTTAAAGCATTTAATATTTTGGGTAATTTTCCAGCTGGAAATTCTACATCTAAAACTGGGCCAATTACCTGACGTACCACGCCTTTTGTTTGTGAAGAAATTGATGGAGTTGCTACCATTTTTTATTGATTGGTGATGAAAAGCTGATTTTAAACAGCATATAATCCGAAAATACTACCACCTTATGGGTAGATTCGTTAAATGGGTTCGGCCACCCGCACAGTTTAAGTATGGTTTAATTGCCACTCAGGAGATTATGTTGTTGATGTTACGGATGGAGATTTTTTATTTCCATTTTTATGACGCAAAGCGTCCCAATTATGTTCCTCCATTAACCTATGGCAGCTGTTTCACTTACAGTCTCTACAGTAAAACCACTGGGAGATAGAATATTTATTAAAGTTTCCGCATCTGAGGAAAAAACTGCTGGGGGCATACTTTTGCCTGATTCAGCCAAAGAAAAACCACAGGTTGGCGAGGTTGCTCAGGTCGGTCCTGGCAAACTTAATGACGATGGTTCTCGACAAACTCCAGAAGTGAGTATTGGCGATAAAGTTTTGTACAGCAAATATGCTGGTACAGACATTAAATTGGGAGGGGACGAATATGTCTTGCTCTCAGAAAAGGATATTTTAGCTGTTGTAAGCTAGAATATTTGTTTCAAAAATTATTAAAACTTATTACTAAATTACTGCCTAAACATGGCTAAAAGAATTATTTACAATGAGCAAGCTCGTAGAGCGCTCGAGAGAGGAATTGATATCCTTGCTGAGTCTGTGGCTGTAACGCTTGGACCAAAAGGAAGAAATGTTGTACTAGAGAAAAAATTTGGTGCTCCACAAATTATCAATGATGGTGTCACAATCGCTAAAGAGATCGAATTAGAGGACCACATTGAAAATACGGGGGTTGCTTTAATCAGACAAGCTGCTTCGAAAACTAATGATGCAGCTGGAGATGGTACTACAACAGCCACTGTTTTAGCTCATGCAATGGTTAAAGCAGGGTTAAGAAACGTTGCTGCAGGAGCTAATGCAATTACCTTAAAAAAAGGAATTGATAAAGCGACTGAATTTCTAGTTGGTAAAATTCAGGAGAATTCCAAACCTATCAGTGATAGCAATGCGATTGCTCAATGTGGAACTATTGCTGCTGGAAACGACGAAGAAGTTGGTCAAATGATTGCCAATGCCATGGATAAAGTTGGTAAAGAAGGTGTTATCTCTTTGGAAGAAGGAAAATCAATGACTACTGAATTAGAAGTTACTGAGGGCATGCGATTCGATAAAGGTTATATTTCACCTTACTTTGCAACAGACACAGAGAGAATGGAGGCTGTTTTAGATGAACCATATATCCTTCTGACTGATAAAAAAATTGCTTTAGTGCAAGATTTAGTCCCTGTTTTGGAACAAATAGCTAAAACTGGCAAGCCACTAGTCATTATTGCTGAAGATATCGAAAAAGAGGCTTTAGCAACTCTTGTTGTCAATAGATTACGAGGAGTGTTAAATGTTGCTGCAGTAAAAGCTCCTGGATTTGGGGATAGAAGAAAAGCAATGCTTGAAGATATGGCCGTTTTAACCAATGGACAACTTATTACTGAAGATGCAGGCTTGAAATTAGAAAGTGCTACTTTAGATATGCTTGGAACTGGTAGAAGAATAACTATCAATAAAGAGACTACAACTATTGTAGCTGAAGGTAATGAGCAAGCAGTTAAAGCTAGATGTGATCAAATTAAGAAGCAAATGGATGAGACTGATTCCTCATACGATAAAGAAAAGCTTCAAGAACGTCTAGCTAAATTAGCTGGAGGCGTAGCTGTAATTAAGGTTGGTGCTGCTACAGAAACTGAGATGAAGGATAAAAAGCTTCGTCTTGAGGATGCTATTAATGCAACAAAAGCAGCTGTTGAAGAAGGAATTGTACCTGGAGGAGGAACAACTCTCGCTCATTTATCTCCTATTTTAAAAGAATGGGCTGATAAAAATTTAGAAGGAGAAGAATTAATTGGAGCTAATATTGTTGAGGCTTCACTCACTGCTCCTCTTATGAGAATTGCTGAGAATGCAGGTTCTAATGGAGCTGTGATTGCTGAAAACGTAAAAACTAAACCATTTAATGATGGATTTAATGCTGCTACTGGGGAATATGTAGATATGTCCTCCGCTGGTATAGTTGATCCCGCAAAAGTAACACGTTCAGGATTACAAAATGCAGCTTCAATAGCTGGTATGGTTCTAACCACTGAATGTATAGTTGCAGATCTACCTGAGAAAAAAGATTCGGCTGCTCCAGCAGGTGCTCCGGGTATGGGTGGTGACTTCGATTACTAACCAAACAATTTTTTTAATTAATTTTTTAAAAGGGACCATTCAAAATGGTCCCTTTTTTATACAATTTTTATGAAATCCAACCAGCACTGAGAATAATTGCGAGAGATAAAAATATAATTAAAAAAGTCCAAGTTATTTTGTTGAGAGAGGCTTCTGCACTACTAGCGCTGTTGAACATAGAGCTTCCACTGGCTGCTATCCCTCCCATTCCATCACCTTTAGGACTATGGAGTAATACTAAGAGAATGAGTAGGACTCCAGAAAATACCCAAATCCAGCTAATAACTTGAATCATTGCTTAAAAACTTTTATTAACTTTAAACGTGTTGTACGACCTTATTATAACCTTTCAATTCAATTTCTTGAATAAGGGATTTTCCTGTCATTTCTCTTGGTATTGGTAGATTTAATAATTGCAATAAAGTGGGAGCAATATCTGCTAATCCGGCATTATCTCTGAGATTAATTTCATTTCCCATATTTGGTATTTTTCTTTTTTCACCTTCAATCAAAATTAATGGAACCTTATTTATTGTGTGTGCTGTCCATGTTTCTCCTTCAGGCCCTTTCATTACCTCTGCGTTACCATGATCGGCTGTAATAAGAAGGCTTCCACCCATTTCTCCAGTAGCATTAACTATTTGACCTACACATTGATCTACTTTTTCTATGGCTTTAATTGTTGCATCCATATTGCCTGTATGACCAACCATGTCAGGATTGGCAAAATTAATTACAACAAAAGCATAATTCCCACTTTTAATTGCTTTAGAGCAACTAATAGTTAATTCCTCTGCAGACATTTCGGGTTTCATATCATAAGTTGCGACTCTTGGAGATGGAATCAAATGTCTCTCTTCTCCAGGTAAAGGAATTTCAACTCCACCATTGAAAAAGTATGTTACGTGAGGATATTTTTCAGTTTCCGCGGTTCTATATTGTTTAAGTCCGTTTTCTGAGACTATTTGGCCTATAAAATTATTGAGTGATTCAGGAGGAAATGCAACTTTAACTGGAAAGTTCGGGTCATATTGAGTAAACGTGACAAAGTCTAGATCTGGATAACATTTTCTTTCAAAGTCTGAGAATTCCTTGTTTGTAAGAGATTTGACTATTTGTCTTGCTCTGTCTGGACGAAAGTTAAAGCAAATAAAACTATCCCCATCTTTAAGATAGTTTTCAGATATTCTTATGGGCTCTATAAATTCATCGGTTATATTTTTGTCATAACTTTTTTCTATGTAATCCTGAGGAGAAATATTTGTTAGTTGAATATCTGGATCAGTCAAATTAGAGTATGCTTTTTCTGTTCTATCCCATAAAAGATTTCTATCCATTATCCAGTATCTTCCGCATATGGAAGCAATTTCGCCTGTATTAAATTTTTTTATACATGTTTCTATTTGATTGATGTATTTAGAGGCGCTTTTTGCAGGAGTATCTCTTCCATCGGTGATGATATGGATTGCAACTTTTTTGATTTCATTTTCAGATGCCCATTTTATTAAACCTAACAAATGATCAATATGGCTATGAACTCCACCATCCGAACATAATCCCGTGATATGCAAAGTAGAATTATTTTTCTTTAATGAATTGGCCATCTCTTTTAACTCATTTACCAAGCCTAATTGATTATTTTTTACAATATTTGAAATCCTTACAAGTTCTTGTTGTATTATTCTTCCCGAACCAATGGTAAGGTGCCCTACCTCTGAATTCCCCATTTGACCATCTGGGAGGCCTACATCAGATCCACTAGCACTTATTAGGGTGTGAGGATAAGCATGCCACAATGAGTCCATGATTGGCGTATTGGCACTTTTAATAGCATTATCTGATTTTTCTTGTCGATGTCCCCATCCATCTAGTATTGCGAGTACTACAGGACTCTGAGGAACACTTAATCTTTTTATATTTTTGCTGCTAATCTTTGACATATTTAGATCAAATTCATTTTTAACTGATCCAACCTTAAATTTAGCTTTAAACGTTACTCTTTAACAATTTATATTTAATATAGTTAGCTTTTGCTAATTTATGAAAATATTAGACGACTTCTATTTATTGATAAATCATGTCCAAGAAAATAAAAAAAATAGTCATACTCACTGAAGAAGAGCTTAGAAAAACTATTTCGCGTTTAACTTCCGAAATTATCGAAAAAGTAAAAAAACTGGATGACCTTTTATTGGTTGGTATTCCGACTAGAGGAATTGAGCTGACCGAAGTGCTAGAAAAGGAATTATTCTCTAGGACAGGCTTAAGAGTTAGAAAAGGAACAATTGATCCAACTTTTTATAGAGATGACCAAAATAGAGTTGGAACTCGCCTAATACAAGCTGCGGATATCCCAACTCCTATCGAAAAAAAAGAAATTCTTTTAATAGATGATGTAATTTACACAGGTAGAACAATTAGAGCTGCAATGGATGCTTTATATTCATGGGGCAGACCTCAAAGAGTGATGTTATTAGTAATGGTAGATAGAGGTCATAGAGAATTGCCTATTCAACCAGATTTTTGTGGTAAAAAAGTGCCAACTAGTAAAAATGAAAGTATTAGTTTACGTTTAAATAATGTTGATAATGAAGAGGGAGTTTTTCTTGAATAACTAGCTAGCTAGCTTTCAGAAGATATTTCCTAAATTATATTCTCCCAGAAATTCATCTTTAATATCAAAACACTTAACTAATAAATCAGCACTTTTCGTAATCTCAAAAAAAAGTTTTAAATTGTCTTCTCCAATATTAGATCTATTTTTTAATACTATTTTAAGTGGTTTTTTGTCCCATTTTATAATTTCTCCTTCATTTTGAACCTCTGATAATTTTGGCAATCCATTTTTGAAAATAACATCATATGTTCTTTCTTTTTGTGTCTCTCCAATTATTATTTCGATTATTTTCTGATTATTTTTACTGGATTGAAGGATCAGTTTAAATGGATTTTCTGTTGGCCATGTTTGACCTTTATAAAAAATAGGATGCCAAAAGTGTTTTTGTTCTCTTTTATTGAATAATCTTATAGATAATCCTTTGTTTAATATGTCTTTAATTTTTACACCAGGGGTCATTGCTAAAGCTCCCAAAGCTATTGATTCGATAGGAGGTGGCGACTTTATTTGAATGTTTGAAATTTTTTTTGTTATCCATTCTTTAACCAATGGTATTTGAGTTCCTCCACCAATAAAAACAATTGCATTTAAGTCTTCAACTTTGCAAAATTTGCCTCTTGCTTGATTTAATAAATCTTTAAGTAAAGAGTTAAGGTGATTAAGAAAATTATTTTCAATGAGTATTCTCTCAAATATTTCTTTACTTAGGTAAAATTCTTTTTCTTGATTTTCTTCAGTGAATAATTTTATAGGATATTTATTTTCATATTTGATTGCAGATGAACTGAGTTTACATTTTATTTCTTCAGCCTTTAAAAGATTATTAAGATAATTATTACCTGGAACAAAATAATCAACTATCCATTGATCAATATCCTTCCCACCAATTTTTGAGCCTGTTTTCCCAATTATTTCAGCACACCTAATTTTTTGTTTTGAAATTGAGCTTACATCATTACCTTTAAATTTTAAAAGTTCAGCTATTGGACCAGATTTTCCTTCTCCTCCTTCTATTTTGACTATATTCATATCTACTGTGCTTCTTCCAATATCTAATGTCATAATTTTTGAGCCAAATGGTACATTTATTCCTAAACTTGCCGCGGTAGGTTCATCAACTAGGGCTATTTCATCTACTGATATCTCCGAGCAGAGGTTGACTAACCATTCTCTGTAACCCTTATATGTATCTATTGGAGCAGTTAAAACAAGTCTTTTAATTAAATATTTTTGAGGAATACTAGCCCACAAAATTTGAAAAAATTTTTCGCCACATTCACTAGGTTTTAAAATTTTTTTTTGGTTAATTTTCTCCAAAGAATTGCCAATATGTCTTTTAAAATTCGAATGAAAAAACAAATCAGAATTTGAGTAATCTCTCATCTTTAGAGCACTCATACCAATTTTTGGAATCTTCGAAGGTTCCTCGAACCAAACTGCTGTAGGTATAACTCCTGGAGATGATGTTATATTAGGAATTTCAACTAAAACAGAATTTAGATTTTTTTGATCTTGAAAAGCTATTACAGTATTAGTATTACCCAAATCAATAGCAAGTGTTCCAGATAAATTTTCTTTCATATGAAATTTTTTGATTTAATTAAGTTCTTTTTGTAATTTATGTTTTGAAACGGTCGAATAAACTGTAAAATATATTTTATAGTAAAAAATTTTTTTTAATGAACATATCAAATAATGCAGGAATCGATTCTAATGATCTTGCAAAGAGAGGAGAGAGCTTGATAAGAAAATCAACTAATAGATATTTAACTACGGTGAAAATTGCTTTCAGAGCTAAACAAAGACGTTTTGATGATTTTGATGGCTTATTAGAGGAGTCAACTATTAAACCTGTTCAAAGGTCAATTATTGAACTAAGCGATGAACAAGATCAACCAGATTTACTCCCAGGCTAATTTTGGTAAAAAACCAAAAAAGATGGAGATTACTTAAAGATTTTAAAAAAGGTAAATTTTGCTTTTTGATTGGTGTTGATAATTGGTCAATTGAGCTACAAAAAAATGAATTCTATTCACTTTACCTTCTACTCTTAAGAATTAATGAACAACTATTAGTTATCAAAGACGAACTAATGGATGAAGAATTTATTACTTTAGAATTAGAACAACTACCTTGGTATATAAAGTTAGAGGGAAAAAAAAATGAATGGAGTTTGAGATTCGTTTTCGAAAGTCAAGAACAAACTAGATCCTTCGAAATGTATTGGCCGATACCAATTGCACAAAATTTATTTTATGAAATAAAAAACATGTGGGAATCAATGGATTAAAAGATAAATAAAATTGGAAATTTTAGAAAAAATTTCCCCTTCCCAAAAAAAATTTTTCACAAGTTTTCCACAGTATTTAAAAAAAAAATATCTAATGATCTAAGGTATGTGGAAAACTTATGATTTTATATAAATCTTCATATTTAAGTAAGATTTAAATTTACAAAATTGATTTCCATGAATTTCCTACTGATGACTGAATTCTCATTATTCTATAACCTGAGACTGTCTCTTAATAATGATTGTTGACGATTCAGTGATTTTGGAGAAAACTACATCATGTAGATTTAAATTTCAATTAAGTTTTTTCAATATGCAAGAGTTAAATTACGACGAAAATTCAAAAGTATTAAATCATAAAGATGAAGTAATAAGTTTCAAATGTGAACTTCAAGAAAATCTTCAAAAGGCTATGAAAGAATTCGTTGAGGATCATCCTAACTGGGATCAATACAGGATACTACAAGCTGCTATTGCAGGATTTTTGATGCAAAAAGGATTTCAAAATAGGGATTTAACTAGACTCTACATTGGTAATATGTTTTCAATGAATTTTAAGGATTAAAAATTTTTATATTTTTTCTAGTAGTATTTTTGCAATATCATTTCTGACAGGTAATATTGACAACCTATTTCCTTTTTTTACGACTAATAACTCATCCTCATTAAATAAAATCTTTAATTCAGGTAAACTTAAAATCTTATCTGATTTAAAATTATATTTTACTTTTACACAATCCCATCTAGGATTATCAGGTTTAGATTTTGGATCAAAATATTTTGAATCTTTATCAAATTGAGTAGGATCAATAATATTTAGATCTATTACCTCCATAAGTCCCACAATACCTGGGGGTTTACAATTCGAATGATAGAAAAAAACTTTATCTCCTTTATTCATTTTTCTCATAAAATTTCGAGCCTGATAATTTCTTATTCCATCCCATAAAGTTACACCGTCATTTTTTAAAGTATCTATGCTATATGCATCAGGCTCACTTTTCATTAGCCAAAAATTTTCTTCAGTCATATCAAGGGATTTGGAGGAATTAATCTGCTAGAATTTTGCTAGAATCAGAATTTCATTTATATGTTTATTATCCATTAAAGTTCCTATTTAGGAAAGTGATGGTTGGTATTGGGGTAAGTCTATGGTCTCTATTTACCCTTGAATACCATTTAGATACTCATCATGGGTCACTAAATACCATTGAAGACCCATATCTTTGTTCTGTAATTGATATAAGAAAAGGGGTATACTCATTGGAAATACTGTGTTTTATTTCTTATTTACTTATAAGTATTTAGAGCAACTTACTGTGGACTTATTGTCCACAACTATCAACTATCTCTGTGGACTTATTGTCCACAACTATCAACAATCTCTGTTGACTTATTGTCAACAACTATCAACAATCATCGTCTGTGGACTTATTGTCCACAGCTGTCAACTGTCATCAAAAATCATCTGTTGGCTTTTGTGCAACACTAGTGATAGCAATGATATATCAGTTTATTTGTTTACTATTATTTCAGAAATGTAACGAATATAAAGTAACTTCATGCAGATACCATAGGGAGTGCTAATTATATAAATACTCATCATATAAATTTTGAAAATGCTGAACGCCAGTAACTCTGGAACTTCTAACGATGACAATAATGCTTCATTAAAGAAGTTCAACTCTCAGGAAAGTAGAAAGAACGCTTTCTCTAAAGCTTTAAGTAGTGTCTTTGAAAAATACAAAGAGACTTCAACAGTAATTCGCCAGAATAATCAAGTAATTGCCAATAATGCCAATGCGGTAGGTAGTCTTAAGAAATCGGTTAATAAAGGGTTTAGATATTTATTTGATATGTTTCAGGGTTTTCATAAGGAAAGTACTGGTAATCAGAAAATTCTTATTGAACAAAATACAAAGATTATTGAGCTTCTTAAAGATGCAAAGGATGATAGTGATTATCAAATAATGCAACATAACAAGACTCAAGCTCTAATTATTTGCGATGGAGACTCTCTTAAAGATTCTGAAAATGGATGATAAAACAATTGAATCGATGAAGATTGTTATTGAAATAAGAGAGAGATTAAAAGCTAATGATTTCGAAACTTTAGAAGATGGTTTAAGAATGATTATTGATGAAACAATTCTAATCAGAGTAATCCTTAAAGATATTCTCGATGAACTAGAGCTTCGAAATAAAAGATTTTTTCTTTAGTATCAACGCCAGCATTAATTGGAGAAGATAATGAGATAGCAGCTAGTAGTGGGAGTAGTAAGCGTTTTAAATTAATATCTCCAATGTCCCATTTTTGAAGTCATCTACTGATGCAATTAAACAACCTGTGGTAGCAACTCCTTTAAACATCCAATTTGCTGCTTCTTTATGTAAAGGTGCTTGAGGTTTTTCAGATAGTACAGAACAACAGTACCAAGGGTTTAATTCCCAGAGACTATCTCTACTCCACATAATAGAAAAGAGTGAATATACTTCTTGATGATTTGCTCTCTGAGTTGATTCAGTAAATGAGCACACATAAAAATATATTTTTTTTGTGGAGTATTTTTTGTTCACATAAGTTGCGACTTTAATAGTATCTGAAGGTAAGGAACTCTCTAGATTATTAAAGTTAGTTGATTCATAAAAATCTTCTTTTGGTCTTTCTCTCTCACCAATAAGACCGAACGCCATACCAAAAGCCTGCACCTCGTCATACCCAGATAGTTCTATTTGATAAGTTTCTTTTTTTCCTAAATTTAATAACTGTTCCTTTTTACGTTGAAATTCTTCTTCAGTTATTATGACTTGATCTTTTTTCACATTAAGACCTGAATCCACCTCATTAAGACCTGGATAAATTCCACTTCGAATAGCCGAATCAGGAGTTGGAACAATGCACAAGGAAAGACCAGATATTTTTCCCTCCTCTACAGAAGCATAAGCAACTCCAAGTAGATTAGACTTATCGCCTTGAGCCATGATAAGGCAGTCGTTATGACCATAGGCTGGGCAGACGCCTAATTCTGCGTAAACAGGACTATTAGTTTTTTTTATTACTTCAAGTTTTGGTCTGATATATTCGATGAACTCATCTTTTGAGTTCATATCGGTTAAGACTTTTTGTGATGAGTATGAGAAGTCTTCTGCCAAAAACGATTCAAACTCAGACGAATCAAGACTGTGCATCATTCTCGCATAGATACTCAAAGCTTCTTTTTCTGTTAGTTGTGAAGTTTCTTTTCCCATTACTCAAAAATTAAATAAAACATTAATCGTAGGTATGAGGACCCCTAGACATTGTAAGAAGTAGAAATATTATGCCAAACATAATCATTAGACCATCAGTGTTGCCATTGCCTTCAGATTTGATATGAACGCAAATTGCTAAAATTGAATAAAAAATGCTATCTATCAGTAACGCTAAAAAAATACCTTTAATCCTACTCTTAAAGGTGGTTTTACGAAATTTCCTATAATCATCATCCCACCATTCTCTCAATATAAAGTAACCACCTTCATACAAACTATTAAGTGTTCCAAGAAACACGGCACTAAGGACAACCAACAAAAAAATAGAACCAAAAATATCCATTAAAAAGAGGGTTTTATCCCTCTATGTTAGATCGACTGTCAATCACAAATTATCCTTAATCCTTACCTCAATGAATGTATTTATATTTATTAGTTTTGCTAGAATTTTGCTAGAATAGAATTTAAGAAAATTTGAGAAACCTAGTCATATCAAGCTGGCTCACTTTTCATTAGCCAAAACTTTTCTTCAGTCATATCAAGGGATCTCGGCGATTTTTAAGGCTTGGAGGACGTGTTATCCAAACTTTTTTGGGTATAAATTTATTATCCATCAAAGTTCCTATTTAGGAAAGTGATGGGTGGTATGGGGTTAGCTTAGTGGCTGTTCACCTATGTAAACCCCGATTATAAAAACCGTTTAGATAACTATCTAGAACTTCAAAAAATGTTTCGATGGTAACTGGTTTCATTTTATAAACCACTCACAAGTCTCTTTGGCTTCTTTAATAATTCGAGCTTTTTCTTCTAATGGTAAATCTCTCAGACAATCAAGAATGTAACTTCCTCTAATTTCTTTTAAATGGAATTTAACCATATTTTCAGAAAAAATTAAAAAGTTTTTATCATCATTTTTTTCTTTTGCTTTTTTTCTCCACCAATTAGCAGCAGTTACTCCTTCTTGCCAGAGTTGAGTACTAAGTTCATGACTAGTCTCTTCTAATAACTTTTCATTTAAGAGCTCTTCCTTAAAACGAAATCGATCACGATAAACCTCATTGCAACGTTCTTTTACTTCGTTAACTGAATCACCACTCCCGAATGCGATTTCCTCTAAATAATCAAGTTCGTCTCCAAAAGTATCATGGAAATACATAAGGATATCAACAAAATTTTCATTAAAAAAAAGTAGCTCTGAATTTTCTACCTCTTCAGGTTCTCTTGGCTCTATATCTGATTCTATGCATTCCTCGTTATATCTATCAAAAGCTTGTTCCACCGCTCCTTCAAAATTACTAAGAGGTAAAAATCCAAAAAGTTCTTTTGGGATAGTTTGCTTTAAGCCAGTAGTAATTGAACCATTCAGAACTCCCTGCATGATTTCATAATTAAGATCTTTGAGAAACTCTTTTACATTGGGAAATTGCATCGACTCGCCAATATTAAATCTATATTTGAGTCTTTCTTCAAAGTCTTCAGGCTCTTCGTCCCACGCTTTAAAATCTTCATCTAGATATTGTTTTAGTGATTCAAGACTAGAATCAATTTGATGTTCTTCTTTTAATTGAGAAATAAATTCTTCCTTATTTTCAGGTTCATTCAAACCATCAAATATATCTGAAAGAACTTGCAGAGTTCCTTCGTTAATTGTTCCTTCATAAAATAACTGATCTATAAGATTGTCTACTTTTTTAAAATAAGAAATATCTTCCATTTTTTCTTCCTAATCTGGATAATTCATGAACTTAACCAATTATTGAAATGATAAGTATTAAGCATTTACTAATCAAGAAATTGTTGACATTTTAATTTTTGTCTTGCCATTTGTCCCCTTTTGAAAGATTTTCCTTGGCGGTCAAGATTTGTAGATTGCTTGGGTGATTAGTTCCACCTTTAGAAACTGGTTTAATATGATCCACATGATGCTCTATACCTGTTTCTTTACTTAATCTTTTTGCTTCCTCATAAATTCTAATTACTTGCTCCTTTTCATCTTCATTTAATTTGATTGGGTATGCACCTCGTTTCATAGCATCCCTTAATTTTGAAGCAGTCATAGCACAAATTACACAATCACTATTTCTTGTAAAACGCTCAATATGTCCAAGTCGACAGGGTTTGCCTATATAGGTTTTCATTTTTCTATATCTTGCTTCTTCTATAGATAAAGGTTTTAAACCTGTATTGCCCTGTGCAATCCATTCAGCTATTTGTTGTTCTTTTAATCTTCTTTGAGTTTCTTTTTCTTTTTCTTTCCGAATGTTATCCCTTAATTCTTTTTGTTCTTTTTGCTTTATTTTCTTATAACGTCTTTCAAGGGAAAGCTTTTTTCTTGAGGGGATCCATTCAACAAGTTTGCCTGAATTATTGATATAAAAACCTGTTTTTTTTCTTTGTAATCTTGCAGGACAATATTTATATTTCTCATAATCAATTGAATATGAAGGTAATAAAGTCATTGGGATGCCGTTGCAGCCACAAATACAACTACCCTTGAGACTTTGTTTAAAACTAGAAACTCTTTCACTTTTGCGTCTACTAATTTCCTCTCTGAGGTATTCTTTTTCATCTTCTTGATTTAATTTGTTCCAATCATTAGATAATCCTCTATTAATATTTTTATTAAATGTTTTGTACATATTCCAAATGCACCAAACCACAAAAATAAGAGCTAAAAATCCTTCCATTACTCTAATTATTTTTCATCTTTCTTTGACATTTCATTTAAAAATTCCAATACTTCAAGTTGATGCTCACGTTCAATATTATTTTTAGCTTCAAAACTACAACATTTTTTAAAAGTTTCTATTGCAGAAGTACTTTTATCAATTAGTAAATATAACCATCCCAGATTTGCTAAGCCAACAATACTATCTGGGAAAATCTCTAAAAATTTATTTATATCTTTAAAAGCATCTTCAATATTCCCTATATTTTTTTTAATTGCTCCTAGTTGCAAGTAAAGATCAGTCTGAGATGGATCTATTTCTAAAACTTTTGTTAGATCAGAAATAGCACTTAATGGATCAAATGTTCTATTAAGAGCTGCTCTTCTTTTGTATGAAGCAATATCGTTTGGATTTTCTAAAATAGATTGGTTTTCCATATCTAATAAATCTTGATAAACTTGCATATCCATAGATACGAAAAGGATCTAATTGCTCCTTATTTTAGATCGACTGTCAATCGATAAAAGTTTGGATAAAGTTTGGATAAAAAATTACGATCCCTTGAGATCCCAGTGATAGCTAGTCCCGCTCACTTTTCATTAGCCAAAAATTTTCTTCAGTCATATCAAGGGATCTCAGCGAATTTTAAAGCTTGAAACAAGGTTTATTCAAACTTTTTAGGGTATAAATTCATTATCCATCAAAGTCTCTAATTAGGGAAGTTATGGTATGGGTGGTATGGGGTTATTTAATGACTCCGCTTTAAGGGTTCTCTGAAGGTCTATAGCGGTCTTCTTTTCTGAGGCTTCCTTCTTTTCCCTTCCTTATCTCAAGTAGTTAATCTCATTCATAGTAGTCGTTTTTAAGGAGGTTATATTTTTTTTAACTTCTTGTTTTTTAATTAAAGGGAGAGGTGTTATTAGTAGGAGCTATTAATAGGATTTCAAAGACAATTCCAGTTAAGGCTATTGGTAACACCCAGATACCTATAAATCTATGATCGAAAAATCTTAAATGATCATTACCTTTAAAAACATTTTTTAAAGCAGTATATAGAGTTTCTGGGTGTTTATAAGAAGGACCTGTTTTTGATGGTGAATAAGGTTTTATAAAAGCGGATGATGCAGAGAACTTT
Source organism: Prochlorococcus sp. MIT 0604 (assembly GCF_000757845.1). Lineage (NCBI taxonomy): Bacteria > Bacillati > Cyanobacteriota > Cyanophyceae > Synechococcales > Prochlorococcaceae > Prochlorococcus > Prochlorococcus sp. MIT 0604. The sequence continues at coordinate 1,465,289 of NZ_CP007753.1, read as the reverse complement.
GTAATTTTATTTATAAAAAAAATAGGCAAAACCCAAACAGCGAAAAATCTACCTCCTAACCACTGTCTTGCGTTAGGTAGAGTGTAATTTTTGATCGATTTATTCTCTGGCATTCCAGATTCTAAATCCTTATAAATATTTTCTAAAGTCTTTTCTTTGCTTGAGTTACTTGTCATTAAAATTCCTAATGGGTCAATATTCTATTGATTTAAATCTTGATTAAAAATATTCCTAACTACTAAAATAACTAAAACGTAGTTAAGAATATTTTCTTTGGCTAGGTTCATAAAGACGGAATTTTATACCGTTGCAGATTCGCCAAATATCTACATATTATTTATATATAAAAAACTCTTTTTTTAAAAGTAAATAATATACATAAGCATGAATAATATTTTAATAATTAAAGTTTTTTAAAAAGGGAATTTAGTTTAATATTTGAGCTTCTTTAAAAATTATTTAAACCTCATTTTCTAAGATTGCGAAAAAGAAAATGAGGTCAAAGGGAGGTTCTCATTTTAAACCGCATTGATCAAAGCTAGCGGATAGTAGATTGCCCTAATATCTACTAATAAATTTATATAATGAGGGATCAAATAAAGGAAGACTAATTTTATACAAATAAGTGTCTAATATTTTATTAAATAATTACTTAGCATAATGCAATTAATGCGCTAACTAAATTCATTGAAAGATGAAAAAAAGCATAAAGAGAAACTGCAAAAAATAAATACTGTTCTATTGGAATCATGACAAGGTTTTAATTAAGAGCAAAAAAAAATTGGATTAATTTTTTGTTAAAAAGATATTTTCTAAAAAATAACTTTGTTCTATTGATTCATTTTTAAGAGTCATTTTTTTTTGCAAATTATTATCTGGAGAATTAAAAGCACCCCATCTTTTTAGCCAAAATAATGTATAAAAAAATGCGATTATAAAAGGTGATCCAACAATTAAAAATCTTATATCCATTTAAATTTCCAAATTAATAAGATTTAAACTGCATCGCCAAAATTGCACCCAAGAAGAAAACCGTTGGAATCCCCAGGGCATTAACAGCCGCAGTTCTGACTGTAAAAACTGGATATCCTACTGATGGTCTTCCTGTGTTAGGAACAACCGCTGAATCTTCCCAAACTTGATAGTTTTTAAAAGGAGCTACTCCTCTTTTGGGTAAACCTAATGGTGTCAATCTAAATACATCCCATTTCTCTAACCAAAATAATGTAAAAATCCATGCAAATATTATTGGTGCAATTACGAATAAAACTCTTAAGTCCATTTGTGTAGTGATTATAAATTTGATTATTATTTTGTCTCTTAAACTTAAATGAATTATTAAATCATTAACTTATATTTAAACAAAAGCTCTTAAAAACACTGATTCTAATCATTAGTAACATCAGGAAATGATTAATTTATTTAAGTAAAGTATATTTTTTGAATTTAGAGATTTGGATATTTTTTGTGATGTAGATTTTTAGTTAATTATAAAAAAAAATATGGAGACTTTTAAATTCTTACTTTTTGGATTTGCAGGAGTTAGTGTAGTTTTTTGGGTGGCAATAATAGCTTTATGGCATGCATACATGTTTCCAAGATTCTTCAATGAAGATAAAGGTTTAAATTCAGTAATTAATGAAGAAATTAGTTTTTCGGAGAACCCCATCTTAGGTAATCTAGTGAAGAGCAATAATTTCAGAAATAGAGATAAGTATTCAATGAAAAGTTTAGTTATAGCAGACTTTTCATCCCCAAGTAATGATTTCAAACTTAATAAACTCTATACAACAGTAATGATTGGAGTTTCTTTTGCTAGTTTTATTTTTCTCACTTATGGATTAAGCAGTTCAATAACAAAGGTAAGTTAAATGGAATCTATATATTTAATTGTTTTTATTACTTGCTTTGTTTATTTAATTTTTGACTCATTCAAAAATATAAATATTAAATAGATTACTAATATTTTTTACCAGCGAATAAAAATTTTCTTCTTATGTAAAAGAATACTAATGTAGTCATTATCATTACAGGTGGATGTAATGATATTGAATTTAAATAATCGTAGTAACTAAAGTTATCCATAAATTTTGTTCGTAATTAATGAAACTATATAACAGACTCAAATAATTAACTGACTTATATAAATCATATGAAAGTATAAATTGAGAGTGGCAATTGTAAATACATCTTGCACCTTATTTATTTTTAAATTTCTTTTAAAAGTTTGAATAAAGTTTGAATAAAAAATTACGATTCCTTGAGATCCCAGTAATAGCTAGTCGCGCTCACTCTTCATTAGCCAAAAATTTTCTTCAGTCATATCAAGGGATTTGGAGTAAATTGCAAATCGTGAACGAATCGTGAATGTATTTTCATATTATTCGCTTTTATATATTTATTATCATGCAAAGTTTCTATTTAGGAAAGAGAAGGTCATTATGGACTTATTTCCCTAACCCATGAGTTGCACATGGCATCCATAAATCACCCATTTTATGAATTCCTTTGCATCCAAGTTTTTTGGCTTCTTCAATAGCTTTGGCTTTTGTCGGATATGCATAAATATTCATTGAATCTGAAGAATTATTTTGTTTAATGCTTTGTTCAATGTTAGGTCCTATGGGAGTCCAAACTTTTAATCCCATAGTGGTGATTCCAGCAGAGAAAACCCCCATTCCAACTATCGAGGCATTTATTACCCCCATTGCAACTACACCAAGAGAAACTACTCCCATTGGCACAATTCCAATGGTGACAATGCCCATGGGGACTATTCCAATTGATATATATCCAAGAGGAGCTATTCCAATTGCAATCTTTTTTGGCTTACTGCCGCAATGTGCAGGAGCATCATTTTTATTTTGATTGGTATTTTCTGAATCCTTCATTTAAGAATTAATGATGATGATGGTGGTGATTGTGATCCTTTTTGTGCTTGTCATGAGAACTTTCATGAGATTCATGAGTTGCGCAAGGCATCCACTTATTCCCCATTCTATGAGCTCCAGTGCAATTAAAACTTTTAGCAGCTTTTTCAGCCTCTTTTCTGGTTTCAAAAAGTGCAGGGGTTTTTGTTTCTTCAACTTTTGAAGTGCAGCCAAGACTAAATAGGAAAGTTATTAAGAAAAATGGAGCAAGGATTAATGTTTGTTTCAAAGGGATTGTAAGAATTTATACCAATCTTAATATGTAATTACTAGTTAATCTAGATACTTTAGGAATTATTTTAATGAAGCTTTCTCCTCAGAAATTATTTGCACCTGCTTTGGTTGGAACAATTATGCCTATTGCTATTCATGCAGGAGGAATGAATCATCATGATCATCATATGCATGATGATTCGCATATGAATATGACTGATTCGTTTCCATCAACAATGTTTATGGGAAAGAGTACGTTTGTTTTGGGAGGTGTTGATGGTGTGACAGGGAAAGAGGCTGTGACTTTTAATTACGATTTAAAATTAATGGGTATGACTAGCTTTACAGGAGAAGACATGTTGATGACTGCTATTCGTGCTGGAAATTTTAATATGATGGCTCCTTTTGGAATGATGGGAGCTTCTAGGCTAGATACAGCATTTAATAGTAGTGATAATCTTGAAGTTCATAAGCTTTTTTATAAGTTTCCTGTAAGTGATAGTTTCACAGTTACTTTGGGTCCTAAACTTCGTCAAGATGATTTACTTGGTGTTAAGCCTACTTCTTATCCAGATGGTGAAGGTACTTTATTTGTTTTAAATCAGACGGGTGCTAATGACACCTATTCAAAAAAAATGGGAGCGGGAGCAGGTGTTACCTATTCTAAAGATAAATTCATAGCAAGCACTGTACTTCTTTCAGAAAATGCTGCCTCTAATAAAGGAATTTTAACTAAAGAAGGAAGTGATATTATTACTTCTCAGCTTGGATTGGTGGATGACTCATATTCGATTGTCTTTGCTTATACTTACGCGGATGGTGGCAATACCGATAATAGTTCTGATGCTAATGATTATTCATCCTATGGAATTCATGGGACTTATAATTTTTTAAATCAAACAGATATTTTCCCTTCTTCAATAACTGCTGGTTTTGGATGGAAGAATCCAGATAATGATGATAATCCTGATACAGCTTCGAATTCTGTTGAGGATGGTAATACATGGACAATTGGTATTCTTTGGAACGATGTAATTAAGGAAGGAAATAACCTAGGATTTGCTATTGGAACAGCGGAAACTCACAGGGATGATGATGGTTATGATGAACCCTTAGCATGGGAGACTTTTTACAAGATGCAAATCAATGACAGTATTTCAATAACTCCCGCAATCTTTTCAGTGCAGAAGGATGGAGCTGATGATGTAACAGGAGCGATAGTGAAAACTAGCTTTAAATTCTAAAACAAGAAGAAAATATTCTGAATATTTTGACAAGTTTGTAAGTGTAAAAATGATTATATTTTGACAGTCTTTAATAATGGATAATTTGGTTATTATATGATTGATTAGTTATTTTTTAGTTGATTTTTCGATGAAAAGGACTCAACTCAATATTAATATTGATCCAAATCTTTTAAAAGAAATAAAAACTAGTGCAAGAAAGGAAGGTAAATCTTTAGTTGAGTATGTAAATGATTTTTTCAAAAAACATCTAAATAACGATGCTTCAGATGATGTAGAAATAAGATTAAGTAATCATGAAAATAGATTGAAGTTGATTGAAGAAAATATTGGTTTAGCTATAAAACAAAAGAAAAAGTTTCCTGATTTTACGCCTCAAGAAGCAGCTAACTTTAATGATTTTGTTAAAGCTATTTTCCAAAAAGAAGTTAAGAGAAAAAAATATAATTCAACTAAAGATGCATGTAATGACCTAATTAGTCATTTGAATTGCTTTGATAAATGGAATGAAAAATGTTCACTTAGATTAAAAGAGATTCTGTTTATCGATCATGGAGATTCACTTGATTGTGATGAAATGAATTCTCTTAAGGATAGTCGAATTTGTCCTTCTCCTCTAAGAACTGGAATAATTAATTGGATTAACAATTCAGAAAAAGGAAAATGTTCTTGTTCGAATAGTAATTTTCCTTCAGAGCAAATTATCCGCGCAAAAGGAGCTGAGTTGATTAGTGATCTAGATATTTAGGACAGTTCTCTTTAAATCCATACTTTATTGACTTTGAAGTTAGATATTTATCTAGTAATGACTAATAGCCATATTAGGTTGACTTTCAATCACTAGAAAGTTCGAATGAGGTTCGAATGGAATTTTTTGTAAAAAATAAAACTCTTGCTATGACAAGCAAAATGCATCCAGCTCCTTTTTCATTAGCCAAAAATTTTCTTCAGTCATATCAAGCGATTTAGAGGAATTTATCTGCTAGAATTTTGCTAGAATCAGAATTTTATGTATATTTTTATTATCCATCAAAGTCTCTAATTAGGGAAGTGATGAGTGGGATGGGGTTCTTAAAACACTTTTTAAAAAAGTTTTTATCCTTCAAAAGTTTTTACTTATTTTTGAATTATCAGGATTAATTTGTAATTATTGGAGCATTATAATTTTTGGACAATGCAAATTTCATCTATAAGAGAAAAGCTTTGGCTCCAAGTAGGTGAAAAAAAAGATGGAAGTCTTCCGAGTTCTTGGTTTAATACTTTTTTTGCATTCTTAATAATTTTTTCAATTGTTTTGGTGGTAATTGGGACAGAATTTACTCCTGGTTCTATTGCTGAAAAAATAACTAATACGTTTGAAAATAGTATTGGTGTTATTTTTGTAATCGAATACCTAATAAGAGGTTTCGTATCTCCTTTGAGTAAGAGATATGGTAAAGGTTTAAAAGGGATTTTAAGATATCTTATAACTCCAAGTTCAATAATAGATTTAATTGCGATTGCGCCTATTTTTCTAGGGATAGTTGGGAGTGAAATTTACCTGGTAAGAATTATTAGATTAGCTAGGATATTCAGATTAGGAAAAGTAGGTAAATTTCAAAATGCTTTCGGACATATTATTTATGCAATTTTAAGCAGAATAGAAGAATTAAAAATCATAGGATTGTACACGGGCGTTCTTACTCTCATTAGTTCCACACTGCTTTATTTTGCCGAAGGTAAAATACAACCAGAAGCCTTTGGGACAATTCCTAAAGCTATGTGGTGGTCAATAATTACTATTACAACTGTTGGATATGGAGATACATATCCAATTAGCACTTTAGGCAGAATAATTACGGCAATAACAGCATTAGCTGGAATTAGCGTGATAGCAATCGCAGCAGGTCTTATTTCATCTGGTTTCGATGAGGCAATTCAAAATAGCAGAAATAAAAGGTCAAAAAAAAGTGACTGAATTTGGCTCTAATATTTTTTAAATAACCTCCCAAATTTCCCTTTGGGAAAGTAATTATTTTTTAGGTTAATCTTGTAAATAATATTATTTTTTTCAATTGGTAAATTTAAAATCCCTAATAATAGTTTTCTTTGGTTTTTTGGGGCTATCAGTTTATTCCAAAGTTGATGCACATAACGGGAGACTAGCGTCTGATGGATGTCACAATCAAAAAGCTACTGGAGAAAGACATTGTCATGATAATCCTGCTTCAGAATCTAAGAAAAAAATAATTAAAAAAACAAATAAAATAAATAATGATGTAGTTGTAATAGATAGTTGTTACGACGGAGATACTTGTAAAACAACAAGTGGAGAAAAAATTAGACTTGCATGTATAGATACTCCTGAACTTAGGGGACCAAGAGCTGATCTAGAGCCAGCAAAAGCTGCAAGAGATTTTTTAAATAGTTACGTTGCAGGTGAGGAGGTATCTATAAGAAGGATTACCAAAGATCGTTACGAAAGAACAGTTGCGGAGTTAGCAAAAGATGGACTAAATATTCAAAAATTGATGGTATCAAAAGGATATGCAAAGATATACAAAAAGTATGCTGATCCTTGTCCTTGGGCATCAAATTTTTCAGGTAATATTTCTGCTGATGTTGAAAGTTCGCCTATAGAAAATAGTCTTTCTTGCCCTAACTTTGTATTAGCAGGAGGCAAAAAATATTGTATATAAAAAAGAATTTAGATAAGGTTAAATCTATAAAGAAGTTTGAGTAAAGTTTGAGTAAAAAATATCGATTCCTTGAGATCCCAGTAATAGCTAGTCGGGTGTACTGTTCATTAGCCAGTAGTTTATTTCAGTCATATCAATAATTTAGAAGAAAATTACAATGTGTGAACGGTGTGTGAACAGAATATTAAAAACGTTCAAATCTAGGTTAATTATCCATCAAATTATCTATTTAGGAAAGTGATGGTTGGTATGGAGTAATTAATTCTCTAAATATTATTGTTTTATCACTTAAATCACAAAATAAATATTTAAAATCGAAAACAGAAATGATTTTCATTTTCATATTGGTGTAAATTTTATATATTAGGTAGTATTTTTTTATGAGTCAAGTCTGTTTAATATCAGGTTCGCCAGGATGCGGTAAGACAAATTGGATACTAAATACTTTTAAGAATTATTCTGGCAATTGTGGTTACTTACGTCTTGGAGGATATTCCGAAATTAATTTAGAGCAAGCTATAAATACAAAAATTGATTTTGCTTTTTTGAAAGATCAAATTCCTAACTTATTAGACTTATCTATTTCAAACTCAATATCAGAGAAAGATAAAGAAAACATTTTAATTATTATTGAATTTCCACAATTTTTTACACCTAAATCTCAGGGTATTAATGGAGTTGATCTGAGAATTATTAATGAACTTGAAAAATATAATCTCCAGCCAAATAGATATCTTCATTTTGGTAGAGATCCAGAATTATCAATTAAAGATACTTTAGATTTTAGAGAAATTGAATCAATAAGCCTTGATCTTCAAAAGCATATTTGGGATCCTGCAAGCTTGAATACTTTTTGGTTTGAATTAGTTAATGGTGCTTATGGGGATGTATATAGAGCAAAAGCATTAATGAACTTACCTGATGGGCGTTACATCTTGTTTAATTGGATAGTCAGTCAGCAAGGATCTCAATATCAAACATTAAACCAAGTTGCCCCTCTTAATGGAAGACCAGAAAGATGTTCTGAAATTGTTATACAAGGGAAAAATTTAAACTTCGAGTCAATAAAAGCAACGATTCATAATTGCCTTCTTAATGATGCTGTACTAGATCATCATCAAACTTCACTTAGAAATTCACAATTACAAACTGCTCGCCGTTAACTTAAAAATGAATCAAGCTGTCATCTCATGTTTACATGCAAATCTACCTGCAGTAGAGGCTGTCTTAAAAGATATTGAACTCCAAGGAATTACAAATATTACCTGTCTTGGAGATCTAGTGGGTTATGGTCCTCAACCTAATGAGGTTATTGAGTTAATAAGAGATAAAGAAATTCCTACTTGTCAGGGATGTTGGGACGAAGACGTTGTTGATGGATTAGATGCTTGCGATTGTAGTTATCCTTCTCAGCTTGCTGAAAAAAGAGGTCATTTTGCTCATCAATGGACTACAGATAAATTAACTACAGAAAATAAGGATTATCTAGCTAATCTACCCTACTCAATACGTAAAGATAAGTGTCTTTTTGTTCATGGTAGTCCTAATAGTCAACATGAATATCTTCTTCCCGATATGGATGCATTCGCAGCTCTTGAGAGAGTTGAAAATGCCAGAGCAGAGATTCTTTTTTGTGGTCATACTCACCAACCTTATATTCGCGAATTAGCAGATGGTTCAATTGCTGTAAAGATCAAAAATGCTGTTCCCAAAGATACTCAAGAAAAAGAAATTCAATTGCCTATGCGAAGAATAGTAAATGCAGGTTCAGTTGGAGAGCCAAGACATGGAGGAACTAAAGCTACTTATGTTGTTCATAACGATGTCACTAATGAAGTAAAAATTAGAGAAGTGGAATATGATATTGAACTTACTTGTAAAGCAATAATAGATGCCGGTCTTCCTCCGATTTTTGCATGGCGTTTAAAAAATGGATTCGAATTTGCAGAACAAGCTGAAGATGCATCTCATGTTTGTGAAAGATGATAGAACGCTGGGCACTCGTAAGTGGTCTTAAAGGGGATCTAGATACTTATGAACTTATTCAAAAAGACTTAAAAAAAACTCCTGGTAATATAACTCTTTTTGTTTTGGGGGATATGATAGGTCCTGAAAAAAACTGTAATAGGCTTCTCTATAGGTTAATTAATCCAAAAAGTAATGATTTACAACCATGGTGCATATATGGTTGGTGGGAAGAACAAATCCTCTTGGAAAGTGGTTACCGTGGTGATCAAAGAGCTGAAGCTTTGAGAATAAATAAGGGTGAAGAAGTAGTTAAGTCTCTTACGAATGCTGTAGACAAATCATTTCTTGATTGGATAGCAGCACTTCAATTTGGATTTGTTGAACTTGATTGTGGTTTGATTCACGGAAGCTCAAAAGATGTTGGCGAAAATTTAACACTAGATACGCCGCCACTGACACTCCTTGATAGACTTACACGTCTTCAGGTAAACAGATTATTTACTGCAAGAAGTAAACAACAGTTTCACTTGGAATTGACAGAGGGGATTGTTAATTCTGAAGTAGAAGATTTAAATGGAAATCGTAAGAAAGAGCAGAAAGTTCCTCAAAAAGCTGTTATTGGTATTGGGGCAGGAAAAAATTATACTCTTTATGATGTCGGTACTGATAATACTCAATTCGTACAAGCAGGATATAAAACAGAAAAAAGAATTAAGGGATTTGGAAGGCTTTAGTTTTAGCATCAAGTACCCACTTCTTTAGCTAAAAATTTTCTTCAGTCATATCAAGGGAATTGAAGGAATTTATCTGCTAGAATTTTGCTAGAATCAGATTTTTTTTTATATGTTTATTATCCATCAAAGTCACAATTTAGGAAAGTAATGGGTGGCATGGTGGTGCATAGGACCGTGCTGCATCGTATATATGATCTGAACATTTCTGTTAAAAGTTTACGGGTACAACCTTTCAATAGCTTCTTTCTGTTCTTGCTTTTTTATGTCTTCAGCATCTAAAACAGGGCATGAGTTTTGATTTAGTGATAAGAGGAAAGTGCTTTTTTTGAATAGTTTGAAAAGAGGTGTAAGTAATAAGTTTTTCATTTATTCCCAAGTTTTCATATCAGAGAAGTCGCTTGCTATTGCATGAAGCATCCCTCCTACAAATGATCTAGGGCAACCCAGTTTGTTAACTAAAACTTCTGATTGTTTTTTGATATCTTCCCATGTAGGTCTGATATCCTCATTTATTTGTTTAAGGCTAGGTTTAAATTCTTCTGAATCATTCATATTAAAAGGTATTAACTTATTAAAATTCAAATGATAGTAAAGAAAATCTCATTTATTTAAATAAATATTCAATAAAAATTACAAAATAAATTCTTTAGAAATTATTCTAAGCTGATTTAAATTCAGATTATTTAAATAATTATTTTCAATCAATTTTTCCTCATTAATTTCGAGATCTTTAATCTCAGAAATAATGCTATTAGATATTAAATCAATTAAATGTTCTTTATCCATGACTTATTTATAAACCCAAAACAAACATTAATTATTTAAAGTCTTCAACTCAACATATAAGTAAAAATACTCAGATAAATATAAAACTCATAGGTTTGCTAAATCACTTTAGATGATTGGTATAGGGTGCACGCGAATTATCAGCTACTCACACTTGAGCTTTTTATGTAACATAATAAGTTTACATAAAGTAACAATTAAATGAAAAGACTTTTTCCTTATATAGCTTTTGCATGTTTAACTGGTTTTACAGCTACGACCGGTTTACCAGTTATAGCAGGCGGTTGTAGTAGCCACATGAACAAAAAAGCTGAAATCAAATGTGCTGAAGATGATACTGAGTGTCAAATTGAAAAAGCTGAAAAGTTTGATTTAAGAGATTCTCTCAAGTCATAAAATTATGACTCAAATCAGTTTTTTTATGAACTCTGCCCCAAGAGATTTAATCGAGTTCGTATTTTTTGCTGCTGTTGGTTTTACTGCAGGATTATTGGGATTAATTTAGTTATAGAAAATTGACCCATTCTTTTTTTCTCCTAACCTTTTCAAGTCTTTCTTTCTTTTATGTGATGGCTTTCTTATGGAGAGATTTAATTAATCAAAGTAAAAAATTTTTTTAAAATTACCTTTTATAGATAAATCTTTGTATGTCTTCGAATAGATTTGATTTTGATTTAAAAAATCCATTGCTTTTTAAATAAGATTTTCCTTTTTCTATATTTTCAATTCTTTTTTCATAAGAATTTTCATCTAAATTTTTTGGCATAAAAAATAGTCGAACTCTTATTCTGAATAATGCTCACAAAAAAGCGGTTACCTTAAATACAAAATTTAAATTCTTTTTTGAATTGCTTCTCATGCAAACTAAAGATCTAATAAATAAGTTTCTTTTCTTAAATTTCTAAGAATCTTTTGATATTTTGTTCTTCATGTCCTCAATATTATTAATTAATTTGTCTAACCATTCTGTATTGTCTTCTGGTTTTAGATATGTAATTTTTGGTTGATTAATTTCAAGAGTCTCAAAATCTCCACTCATAAATTCTCCTTTGTATATTCGTTTAACTACCTTTTGTTCTAATTGATTTGAACAAAATACTGCGTATCTAATGTGTGCGGTTTGATGAACATATTGGTACGGAAAGAGGTATCTTTTTTTTAGCCATTTAAATCTATTGCTGACTTAGATTAAAAATATGGTTGTCATGAGTCGGTTGCGTTGCTACAACTGAAATCAACCATAAACTTTAAATTGCATTTAATAAAATGACTTACTACAGTTGCTTTGATCAAAAAGGAAACATAATTGCTCGCTGTCAGACTAAAGAAGATATAAATGTTCTTAAGAAAATGGGCAGACCAATAATGGAAATAAAAGAAATGAGAAAAGAGGAATCAGTTGTTTGTTCTTTAACTGGTAGTCCATCCGATTACAACGAAGATTATTAAGAGTATGACTCAAAGAACACTTCAATTAAATCAACATGGAAGATCAGTAGTTCTTTTGTTGGTTGCATTGAATAGCATTTACTTTCTTTTCTACTTTTGAAAAAGTATTAACTGATCGCGAAAGAGTGAGATAAAAATATTTAGTTATTTGTTGATTAACAGTAAATCAATAAAATTTAAGACATAAAAAAAGACCCTGTTACAGGTCTTTTTTTTAATGGTGACGACAGAAAGGAGATCTATTTAATAATCAGATTAAGAATTTTCTTAGAAATTAGTTTTGGATGTAAAAGTGATTACTCACTTCTTCATGCTTTACAAACGACTTAATTTTTAAGATGGTTCAGAATTAATCCCGAAAGTTTAATTTCTGATCACTTAACTTACTTTCCGTAAAGGTTAGATAAGTTAATTTACCGTGGTGTTGCAGACCTTGGATTAGTGAAGATCTAGTTGGTCAACCTTGGTCGAGTCGATCACCAGAACTGTCGTATAAATAAAGTAATCGGTCTCAAATATTTTGCATGAATCCTTAAGAATGATTTAATCGTGATTAATTAAATCTTTAATCCGCGGACCACATCATCTCTTAGTAAGCATTTTATTTGTTTGTTTTACAAAGAATATAAAGCCAACCAAAGAAAGTAGCAAAAGCAATTATTAAAGCAATATTGTTATTCAATGGACTTAAATATCTTTCTATTGAAAGTGGCACATGGAGAATAACAAAATACCAATATAGAGCAGATAGTAATCCAAACAATAAAGCTAGAAGAATATAAAAAGGCAGGATATAAAATCTTCTTTTTTTTATTCTTTCCTCTGTAATATTTTCGGCTAAACCAATTCTTGACCAATAACCACCATTTAATTGAAGAAAAAACTTTAAAAATAATCCGTAAATATTTATAAAAAACCTAGATAAAGCAAATAACGGTGAAATTATAAATCTTTGCATTACTGCTTTAAAAATTAAATTTGTTCAGTTATGGAAATCTGGCTTATATTATTAACTTTTTTTTCTCTATATTTCGTTAGGAAAAATACCATTGAGCTAAAAACAACTAAAAATCCTATTAATGATATTCGATAGAAAAGGTCATCAGACATATCAAAAAAAGCTGATCTTTTAAATTTGTTTCTCATCAAAAAAAGAGGGTTTTATCCCTCTAAGTTTAGATCGACTGTCAATCAAGTTATTTTTACTTGTGATGAGTGTGTTTCTTAGGTATAAGTGGTCTAAGGACTTGTCCTTTTCGTAAGGACTTGAGCCTAGCGGTTTCAAGGTTAACCCCGCACTCCTACACACGAGTACAAAAACCTTTTTAATTAATGCAGATTACTTCCAAGACACTTAGCTTGCTACTTAATGTAGTTTTTGTGCTTTGTGTCTTTGTCATTTGAAGACTATTCATCAAAAGAGATTAATAGTTTCAGGGTTTTCTTACTTCGAACCGAACTCAATATCGGTTAGTTTTTTAGTCTTTAAAAGTTTGAGTAAAGTTTGAGTAAAAAATTACGATTCCCTGAAATCCCAGTAATAGCTAGACGCGCTCACTTTTCATTAGCCAAAACTTTTCTTCAGTCATGTCAAGGGATTTGGGCGAAATTATGGGGTTTGGATAAAGTTTGGGTAACTTTCTCAGATATAAATTTATTATCCATCAAATTTTCTAATTAGGAAGTGTCTAAATACTTTTAATGATTTTTATATTTACTTTATATTGCATTGATCTATAAACCAATTTTCCCAATATTTATTATTTAATTCAGATACATTTCTAAAGTCTGAACAAGCTCCTTTTTTGTCTAGAAGTTTGAATTTTGAGATTCCACGATATTTATAGAGAAGATCGGCTGGTCTAATTTTAATTGCTTTTGTGTAATCATTTATGGCACCTTTGTAGTCTTCTAGTTGATGTTTTGTTAACCCACGTATAGCATAAGCTCCTTCAAAATCAGGTTTAATTTTAATTGCTTTAGTCAAATCATTTAAAGCACCTATGCGATCATCTATTTTTATTTTGGAACTGGCTCGATTTTTATACGCCGAAGCGTAATCAGGTTTAATTTCAATTGCTTTTGTGAAATCAATTATGGATCTTGTGTAGTCATTTAGTAAGTATTTTGAACTCCCACGATTGTTATACGCCGAAGCGTAATCAGGTTTAATTTCAATTGCTTTTGTGAAATCAATTATGGCTCCAACATAATCTTTAATTTTATGTTTGGTTAGACCTCTGTTGAAATAGATTTCAGGAGAACTTGGATCAATTTCACTAGCCATATTGAAGTCATCAATTGCGGCTTGATAATCTTTTAACTTACTTTTTGCAACAGCCCTGTAATTAAATGCTCGAGCACTATTTTTGTGTAAATTTAATGCGATATTTGCAAGTTTAATAGTTTCTTGTTCTTTACCAGGAATCAGGAATATTTCTCTCAACCTTTCTATATATTCTTGAGCGGCTTCTGGAGAACCTTGATCCATATCAAGTAATTCTTTTTTTTCTTCTTCCTTTTGGGATGATGTTTTAATTTGCTCAGCTTCTAAATTTTCTTTTTCCTTTTTTGTATCAGTTTCCTTATCAAAAAGGGATAGTATTTGATCGGGATTGATTTTGTTTTCTATTATGATTGTTTGTTTTTTAAAAGTTGAAACCATGAACAAAAAAATAAAAGTAATTGGTAATATTATTAAAAGTCTTGTTGGGTTTTCAATTATTTTTTTCGGATTTCTAAAAGTAGAAAAGTCTAAATATTTATTTAGAACTCCTTTTTCAGCAAAATTCTTTTTGCCACAAAATCCGCACTTTGAAAAAGACGCTCCTTCCTCCCATTCAATTGGAGCTCCACATCTTGAACATTTATCGGGATATCTTTCTTCCAAAAAATTAATGCTTTAATTTAAAATTATAATTTAAATTTATTAATAAGAACCTATTGTTCTTTAGTCCATTTACATTGGTCTGCATATCTTTCATAAATTTTTCCATATCCTTTTTGAACAAGAACTTCTTGAACATTTATACCATTTATAAATAACTCGCCAACTGTTCTTCCATACCTATCATTAGTAATTCTTCTAATAGAAACTTTTTTATTTGACATTAAATTATTTAGAAAATCCCTCGCTTCTTTAGCTGTAGCAGGCTCAGCTCTTTTACCTTTTAATTCTGGAGTATCTATACAAGCAAGTCTTATTTTCTCTCCATCAGTTGTTGTACAGGTATCTCCGTCGTAACAACTTTTGATGATTGTGGTTGGTAGAGCTGAATATGCTTCTGAAGAAAAACTAATTACTAGAAAAATTACTAAAAAGGGGCTCATCAAATAATAAAAAGTTTGGATAAAGTTTGGATAAAAAATCTCCAACTCTAGAAATCGCAGTTATGGATAGACGGATGTACTTTTCATTAGCCAAAACTTTTCTTCAGTCATGTCAAGGGATTTGGGCGATTTTTTGGGCTTCCATGAGGCGTTACCCAAACTTTTTTGGTTATAAATTCATTATCCATCAAATTTTCTAATGAGGAAGTGCCTAAATTATCTCAATGATTTTTATATTTACTTTTAAATGCATTGATTAATAAACTAATTTTTCCAATATTTTTAAATAATTCAAATATTTTTCTAAAGTCTAAAGAAGCTCCTTTATTGTTTCAAAAAGCTTATAAAACAAATGTATAATTAATTCAAATAATTTGATTAATGAAAGGTTTTGGTGAAGAGGAAAAAGTAAAAAAAAAGAAGCTTAAAAAAACTACTTCTGAGAATCAAAATTTAATTAATTTGGCAATTAATTTACATTCACAGGGTAAAATTGAAGAAGCATCTAATTATTATAAAAACTTTATTAAGCAAGGATTGAATGACCCTAAAGTCTTTTCAAATTACGGAACAATTTTGCATAGTGAAGGTAAATTATTAGAGGCAGAGTTATATACTCGTAAAGCAATTAAACTTGATTCTAATTTTGCAGATGCTTACTGCAATCTTGGAAATATACTTAAAAATCAGGGTAAAATAAAAGAAGCGGAATTATCATACCGTAAAGCAATTAAACTTAAGCCTGATTTCATAAATGCTCATTTTAATCTTGGTAATTTACTAAAAAACCAGGGTAAATTAAAAGAAGCGGAATCATCATACCGTATAGCTACGGAACTTAAACCTAACTTTATAAGTGCTCATTTTAATCTTGGTAATTTACTAAAAAACCAGGGTAAATTAAAAGAAGCGGAATTATCATACCGTAAAGCAATTAAACTTAATCCTGGATTAGCAGAAGCACATTTAAATCTTGGAAATATTTTGCAAAATATGGGTAGATTAAAAGAGGCAGAATCCTTTACTCGCAGAACAATTGAGTTAAACCCTAATTTTGCAGAAGCCTATTTAAATCTTGGAAATATTTTGCATAATCTAGAAAACTTTAAAGAAGCAGAAAATTCATACCGTAAAGCAACTCAACTAAAGCCTAACTTCAAGGAAGCCCTTATCGTTTTCTCTATATTCTTGCGAAATATTGGAAAATTAAAAGATGCAGAGTTATACACTCGCAAAGTAATTCAACTTAATCCTGAATTGGCAGAAGCATATTCAAATTTAGGAGCTATTTTAATAAGTAAAGGACAATTTGAAGATGCAAAAATATCACTCCTCAAAGCAATTGATTTAAAACCTAATTTTTCTAGAGTATTCTATTTGTTATCTTTACTAAACTCCTCCAACAAAGATCAAGAATGGCAGGATCGACTTTTTTCTGAAAACTTCCTAAAAAATTTTTCCATAAGAGATCAGATTTTTATATATTTTGCAAGGTCAAATATATTGCATAAAAATAAAAATTTTACAGAAAGTGCCAAAAATCTTAAAAAAGCAAATGACTTAAAACTAACTCTTAATCCAACTAAACCAAATGAACTGATCAAAAAATCTTCTGATTTACTTATTGCCTCTAAGAAAGCTAGGATCAATCAAAAATTAACTTTAAAATACCCTCAAAGTATTTTCATTGTTGGAATGCCTAGAAGCGGGTCAACATTAGTAGAGTCAATTCTTTCAATGAATTCCAATGTTCAAGACTTAGAAGAAATTAATATTCTTGAAGAATCTTTTGAAGAATTAAGGCAAAATCCTGAAGGTATTACATTGGCAGAATTATATTGGCAGAAAGTAAAAGACAATAAAAAAGAATTTAAAATTACTACTAATAAATGGTTATATAATTATCAATACGCAGGTATTATTGCGAGTCAAATGCCTAATTGCAAAATTATTCATTGTTTTAGAAATCCTTTAGATAATATTCTTTCAATTTACCGAACTCATTTCACAACAAGAAATAAATATTGTTCTTCCCTTATTGATTGCGCAAAAATATATTTAGATCAAGAAAATATAATGAAAGAATTCAAAAAAAACTTTCGTTCAAAAATATATGACTTAAATTATGATTTGTTGGTGAGTAATCCCAAGGAAGAAATTGAATCTTTAATTTCTTATCTAAGTTGGTCATGGGATGAGATGTACCTAAAACCTCATCTCAACAAACGAACTGTGACAACTCAAAGCGTAGTACAGGTTCGTTCTCCAATTAATTCAAAGTCAATTGGAGTATGGAAAAATTATAAAGATCTACTTCAACCTGCAATTGATCTTATAACCAAAGATAAGAAATCTTAAAATTAAATAAAGACAATGTAAAAAAAGATAAAATTAAATTTTTTGAATTGCTTTATGAGGATAAAACATTAATTATTAAAGTCTCAACAAGAGAGAGTCTCATAATATGAATTGTTTGACATTATGTTTTTGAAAAAAATACTATATTTAACTTTTGAGTTATTCAATCTGTTGTCAATGTAAATTTTCCTTATTCTTGCTTTATAAATTAAATCTTAAATTAAGTAGAGAATCTTATATAGAATTGTTTATATATAAGTTATGTAAATCCAATTACGTATTAGTTATTACAAATTAAATGTGCCTGTTTTTAAATCAATATTTTTACCTTCAAGAACCCCCTAAAAAATACTTTTTCTTGAAATAAAGATTGACAAGACATTAATAAAAAAAACTTCTATAAAACATTAGCTTCTTTTATAAATATGTTTTTAACCAACAATTCTCGTTTAAAAATTAAGGATATTGTCAAGAGAATTTCATTAGATGAACCTGTTTCATTGGAGGAAAGAATATATGTAGAAAAGTTTTCAAAACATAATTCAACTATTTGGACATGGCTTAAGAAAGCAAACAGCTTGAGGAGATATGGTAAACAAAATTCAGAAGGAATAAATGGACTAATACAGAATCTTGGGCTTGATGGTTTAGAAACTGAAAATCATTTTGATCCAAAAAATGATGATCTTGCTGATTGGTTTAGTGGATCTCCTGATTGGGTAAGGAGGAGCTAATTTCCCCTTAGTTGAAGATGAATCACCTTGATCTTTAATCACAAAATAAGCAATATCTTAAGAAAATAAATCAATTTAATAATGAAAAAAAGGAATCTCATTAACTTCTCTTGGAGTATAAAGGTAAATACCGAATTGCATACATTCCATTTGACTATCAGTTAGTTTCCTCTTAATTGAGAAAATATCAAGCTAACTATCGAATATATTTTGAATTTTATGTTTAATTGGATTTCCGCAAGTCATAATTACCTCCTTTCTTCTAGAAGTTATTTAGTATTAGATTCATAAAAAAAATCAAGAGTTGTAATACCTAAAATATATAGTTAATTAACTAGTTTTAAATATTTCACTATATTCATAATCAGTATTTTTGCTCTATGAATTTTTAATTATAAACCCTAAGTTAGACCCACTGATTGAGGTTTAACTTCATGAGTACATACAAAACGAAATACTTTAAAAATACAAAAAAGATCAATAACACGCTTTGGTTGGATAAATTAATTAATCAACTTGAGAAAAAATCAAAAGGAGTTTGATCATGAATACCTTTAGAAATAAACAATTCAAAAATGAATTAGATCCCAAGTATGCCTTTTATGATTGTCTTCGTAGTTGCGAAATTAAGAGCGATTCTGAAAAGTCTTTAGAAGAATGCGTTGATAATTGTGAACCTAGAGAGCATTAACAGAGAATCTTGTTGACTAAAAATAGGAATTTAAACTCTATTCAATTCATATTTTACATTATAAAGTTTTTATAAAAATTTAAGGGGGGGTAATCTTATGTCCAACCTCGCAATTCAGCTACTCCTGTTAATTGTAGTTTTAGTTAATTTTGGAACAATCCTTACAGCTAAAATTTATTCACAATCAGTAAAAGAAATTTAACGTAAGAGATTATTTTGCAGTGAATCTATAAGTAACACATATTGTATTTTTTGATAAATTGATTCTAAACTAATAAATCTCAAACTATAGATCTAATATTAAAAGTTAAGGTCGATTAAAACTAAAAATAAGGTGTATATGGTATTTCTGTTTTTAATGAATCTCCATAGTAACTTTCAGCTGACTTTACTAAGATCCAATAAATGAAATTTAGAAATGATTTTTCCATAGAAACATCTATACCCTCTCCTAATTCAAATCAGAATATCAAATAAAAACATCGTAGAAAATACTTAATAGAGTAGATTTAGATTTTCTTAGTTAACTTGTGATGGCTAGGTTTGTAAGAAATGCTACTAAAGCAAGTCTTATCAATCGATTTGGTAATACTGCGTATTGATTCCGTTAATTTCTGAAGATATATTAAATTAACTATAAACGTAAGAAATTTATGAGCACTCAAAAAAGTCAAAGCCATAAAAGACAAGAGCAAAATAATACAGAATGGTTAGATGAATTAATTAATAAGATTGAAAGCATGAAAAACAAAATATCAAATACTTATTAATCAATCTTCTTTTTCATTTGTTAATAAGTCAGCTTGTAGTTTTCTAGGCTGGCTTTTTTGATGATTTGATAATTTTCCATGCTTCTGATGCGGTGTCTGCATATTGGAAAAGATTTAAGTGTTCATCTTTAATTAATCCAAGATCAGCTAGATAATAGAAGTTAATTACCTTATCCCAATACTCTCTGCCAAAAAGTATGATTGGGATTTTATTTTTCATGCCTGTTTGACAAAGTGTCAATAATTCAAATAATTCATCTAGTGTTCCAAACCCTCCAGGGAAAAAAACAGCAGCTACTGATCGCATAACAAAATGGATCTTTCTTAATGCAAAATAATTAAATTTAAAGCAAAGACCAGGAGTTATAAAAGCATTTGGGATTTGTTCATTAGGAAGACTGATATTTAACCCTATAGATTTACAATTTGCTTCAAATGCACCTCTATTAGCAGCTTCCATAATTCCTGGCCCCCCACCTGTCACAATTACATGAGAATTACATTTTTTATTTTGATTTCTAATTGAAGCAAGTTTTGAAAATTCCCTTGCGGATTGATAATAGTGACTCATTAGTAGCAAATTTTCTAATCTATTTAAATTTCGTTTTAGAAGTATCGATTTAGGATTTTTTTTAATTAACTCTTTTATATTTTCAATTCTCTTTTGTGCATTTGATTCTTCTTTAATGCTTGCGCCTCCAAAAATAATTATTGTTGAAAGAATTTTATTTTCTTCAAGGATTAAATCTGGTTTAGTAATTTCAAGAAGCATTCTGACTCCACGCATTTCATTTCGGCTAAGTAAACCAATATCTTTGTGAGCCAATTTATAAGTATCAGAATTAATAATTAAATTCAGGTTTTTAAAATTATTAATTTTAGGCGACATATGCTTTTTGGGTTTTTTCATTTCAAACAAGATTTTTAACTTTTCTTTCTAGAGGATTAAAATAGACTCTTTTGATTTTGTTATTTTCGTAAATCCAATAAACAGGTGGACTTTTTCTGGCCTTAATTAAATTAATTTTGTCTAATTTTTGTGGGATAAATTCTTTAGCAGGATCAAAAAATTTATCTCTTTTGGGTTGATTTAAAACAATACTACCTTCTTTCCCTGAGATTGATCTGTGATAAGTTCCTATAGGGATTTCTAATGCTCCCATAGATCTATTTAAATAAATCACATGATGAGGTTCATCCCAGGAAGGATTGATTAAAACAAATGTCCTTTCCCCAGTAATAACTAAATTGTGGTCAATTTGATGATTGTGAACATAGTATTGCTCATCTTTTAAATCATCTGGAGGAGATATAGCTTCCCCAGAATGGATCACAACATCAGAGCCATTAGAAGTATCTATGTCTGCATCGAAGAATGTTACTTTTGGAGTCTCTCTAAAAACATTTATTGGGAAGAATCTTAATTCCATAGCGTTAACTCCTATTTAAAAAATTTATAAATACTAAAAAAATTTATTTACTTTCAAAAAACAACTATTTATTGATTTTTAATTACAACAAACCAAGCAATCTTCTTGATTTGGATAATCTATGCATTCTTTATTTAAAGTTTCTTCTGAAAAATCCACTTTCTTAAAGTAATGAAGATCTTTTAATTCTTTGTTTGGAACCGTGAATTGTGTTTGCAGTTTCATTTTCTGTTCTCCTAATTAATACTGTTTTTTGAATCCATTCCAAGTTTGAGAAAACCTTAATCCCAAATAAGAAATTAAAATTGTCCAAAATAAAATCTCTATACCTAAATCAGTCATTTGCTTGACCTCCTTTCTATCTGATTATTCTTTAGTACGGGTGTTATGTAAAAATCAAGCGTAAGAATACCTAAAAATTAAAGTTTTAATCACAAAAAATTTTGCAATTGTTGTTTCTAGGATGTTCTGCACATTCGTTATTCCAATAAGCTTCAATTTCTTTGAACTCAATATCATATGAGAGGTCTTTTTTATTCAAATTAATTTCTTGGATAGTAAATGTGTCGTTTAGCGCCATAAGACTTACCTCTTGACTACTCCTATGTTCTAATTCATTTAAATAGTTAATTTCAAGTTTTATGTGTGCGGTTAGAGGAACAAAATTGTACGGATTAAGGATCAAAAAAAAATCTCAAATTAAAAATAATTATAAGGAAAATATCTTCAAAAAATTTATTCCAAATTTAAAAAAGAATTTGTATAAATTTTGCTGAGAAATTATATTCTCTTAATACTTTCTCAGGCCTGCTAGTATCTATCATTCATCAAATCTATTAGTATATTCTCTTAAAATCTCAGCGAACTTCTGATGTGGAATTTCTTGTTTATATTCTCCACAAAAATCAAAAAATTTATCTAAGAAATCTTTTATTGAAGAAGATATAAAAATTAGCGTTTCATTTTAAAAGTAAAGTATGCAAACCCACAAAGCAATAAAAGACTCACAACCCCATAAGTAATCGCTATGCCATACATGTAAGTCATTTATTTATAAAGACATAAGCAGAATATAAATAAACTAAGAAAACTCCAATAGCAATGGAACTTCCATAAATAAGAAAGTTCCAAAATCTATATAATTTAGGTTTTTTAAATTCTTTTTCTTCTTCTTTAGTAATCATTTATTTTCTTTTTCTTTTCTGGCAGCATTACCTTTTGCTCTTAATACCAAAGTGATGGTGAGGGCAGCGCTTAATATCACAGCATCAATTAATAGGTGCGGGGAAATATTCATCAGCTGAAAAGAGAAATAAGAAGAGTCATTATCTTTTCATCAATAAATCTATTAAATATTAAAAAAGAGGGGTTTATCCCTCTAAGTTTAGATCGACTGTCAATCACAGTCTATTTTAGCTTTTTAGCTTCCCTAAAAAATCAGTATTTTATTTAGCCAGAGCAAGAGAAGGCACCTGCAAGAATATTTTTAAAAATTGGTGCTTGACCCAAAGCATACAAAAAGAAAGTTGATGATGCGAGAGTAATAGCTATTTTAGAAGCCCTGTTAACTTTCAAATTTGATACTTTTGCAAATGCAGAGTTCATTTGTTTCTTATTTTATTAATCTTATAATAGCTGTAAAAATTAAATAATCAGCATCAATATTTACCAAAGAATAATTTTATTGCTCCTTCTTCTCAGCTTGCATTTTTACTAGCTCAAATTCTTTTTTAGAAACTATTCTGATTTTGTATGCTGGATATCTTGTCTTCCACCATTTATTGATTGAAATAGCTACACCTTCTAAATTTTGGGTACAAATATTGACCCATAGAATCTTAGTTTCAACTTCTTTGTAGAATTCCCAACTTGTAGGAGAAGCCATTAAAAATCGCAAATGAAAAAATTCAATAAATTAAGGGAAATGGTCCATAAGCTAAAATTTTTGTTTTTTTTAAAAAGAGGATTTATTTGAAGATATAGAGTTTTCATTAAGTGGTAATAAAAAACTTTAAACAAAAGATTTACATCACTTTCGCTTTCTAGGAAAGTATTACTTTAATTTTATAACGAGTTTCAATTAAAAAATATCTCCGCAAAGAAGGGGCCAAAAATTGACCCCTCTTGGTGAAACTCTTCCAAAGAAACACCATTAAAATCTTACTCTGAAAGTTGCAAAGTTAAACAAATTAACAACATCAAGATTAACAATTTATGCGGCCTTTTTAAAAGGGTTCATATTCCTTAAAAAGTTACTACTTTTGCGGTTACTCATTTTTCTATATCTTTGATTTATATCCAAGATATACTTTCTAGCTTTCTTATCACTTTCAATTTTCTTTTTTCGAAGACGTAAAGCCCTTAAATCTTCTATAGACATGAGGCCATCATATTCTTTGAAATTTAAATGATCAAATTGCATCAGTTTAAGAAATTAAGTTTCTTATTTAAGTGTAAGATTAACAACCTTATGTTTATCTGCAATAGAGATAATTAACCAACTTAACTCAAATTAGTTATTCAATTCTCAGAAAGCTATGAATTTAAATATTTAAATCTAAAAAAAACTTTTGATTGAATTAGATGGAACTTCTACAGATACAAATGATTCTCCATAATGAGATTCGGCTGATCTTATCAGTAACCAGTAAAAGAAATTTACTAAAGCTTTCTCCACGAGGATTTAGTAACTAATTTAAATAAACTCATCATTTTTGTAATAGCAATATACAAAATAAATTTATTACGCAATCAAGATATTTACCTTATAAAGCATAGTTGCATATTAATTAAGAAAAATTTGTACTCTCCGGCTTTAGGCAGCGGACTAATCCTCGTGGAGCATTGGACTTTAGCCCGCTCAATTTTTTAGCAAAAGAAAAATAGCACCGCAAGGTAACTAGATCACCAATTTTTATATTTGACTCTGAATAAGCTAATTGATCAAGAGTATCTGAGCATATGTTGGTGTTTTTATTATATGAATTTGTTACGAAACTTTTGTTATATCAATGACTTCAGTATTTTTGCTCATTGATATATTCATTCTTAAATAATATTATTATTGATGCTTAAAGAAGGTTTAATTTTGAAAAAAATAATTAAATTTTTTAAACTGATTAAGAGTAGAATCGATATTCTTAATGCAGAGACTGAATTGAAATTTATATTGGAAAATAAGTAATGGGATTTCCACATTGCCCTATTTGCGTAGTTCTGGCATTTGTTTCAGTTTTTATGGGAATTACTCGTAGTTATATGTTCTATATTCTTGTTCGGGAGTTTATGAGAGCCGAATCTACTATTAAATTGAAGTTTGGTTTTTATTAATTGTTGACAGCTAAGTATAAATACTTTATAAATAGATTGTAGTGAATACTACAAAATCGTCCGATCTACCATCTGATAGACCGCAGTACGACTCAAGCCATAGGACGGGGACTTGAGCAAGATCAGGAGCTGCATCATGGTAAACATGTATTTCAATGGAAAGTCTTTCGTATATTGTAGAAAACAAGAAGAAAAGATTATAAAGCTTACTTATATGGGATCTATTTACTTGAAATAAGATTTCTAATTTCTTTTTTAAAAAAGTTTGGACATTTATTGACATTTTTGGATTAAGTATTTATTAATACTTTATAAGAAGAACTTATAGTGAATATATTTTTTGCCTATTTAAAAATTCATATATTCGTATATTTAGTAACGAGAAATTAATTTTAAAATAATTAATTTGTAATTAGATTTTTAAAAAGTTATGCAACCTATTTCTGAGGAACTTTACAAAAAAATAGTTGAGAGTTCTAAAAAATGAGTAAGTTACTAATTGCTTTATTGGCTTTTGATATAGGCGTTAGTCTGTCTAAAGTTTTTATTTTTACCTGAAAATCAAATTACTTAGCATTAAAGAAGCAATTGTTTTCTAAAACAAGAAATAGTTACTGGGTATTATTTATTTGATCTACTTAATAAAATACAAAATTAAACCAACAAAAGAACTTCCTACAAGTAGTAGCACCATTAAAAGTGATATTAACTTTGCTAATCCCATAAAGATAAATCCGAATTTCCTGTAGATCTTTGCATCCAGTGAATCTTCCAAAGATTATTTACTTTTTTAAAAATTGAAGTAACTGTTGGCAAGTCATCATTAGGTGTCCCTTTATAAGTAAATTTTGAACCTAGTGTAAAAATGCACATTACTGTATTTTCGCTTAAAAATTCGAATCGGTGAATTTTAGTTATTTCTGCCTTTTCTTGAACAATTTCATCAGTAATCATTTGTTCGAACCCTTTTGCATCAATAGGATTACCACTCGGTCTTATGAATAAAAAATCTGGAGTCGCATTATTAACAAAAAATGAGGCCATTTTTTTTGGATTAGCAAACTCATTTAATAATGAAATTATTGTTTCTTTATCATTCATAAAAAAAAGGACGTAATCCTTCTATTTTAGAACTACTGTTTAAAATATACAAATCGAAATGGGATGATTCTAAAAAAAATTCGTTAGGATGTTCAAAATAATTATATTTTAATGTAAATCATGATCAATTCATTAAACAAATTATTGCCCGTTGGCAAAAAGGTCAAAAAATATTTGCCTTTATTTATTGGATTTAAATTACTTACATTTACTGGCTTTCTTACTTATTTAATGAATCGCTAATTGATATAAAATTAACAATAAAGTTTAAATAAATTAAGATCTAGTGAATAAAAAAGAACGAATTAAAAGATTTAAGTCTTTGTCTAGTATGCAAAGACAAGAATTGATATTAAAGAAGATGAAAGAGAGAGGTATAGAGGTAGGAAGTGGAGTTCCTAATAAAAAATACGATAGCAAAGAGGTTTATGAATTAATTCATATTACGAATTGCTTTCCAGAATTAAGAGAGAAAAAATAAAAAAATTTAGGTTTCCTTATTAAGTTATTTATTTTGGTTCTCTTATTGCAGCAATAATTAATCCACCTATTAATCCGAGATTCATAAATACTGCTCTTTGATGGAAAGGGAATACATGAAAAATTATTGTTGTTGGAATAATAAATAGTAATAAAAAAACAGAACCGATTTTTTGTTTTTCTCCAAATATAAAAAATCCAGAACCCAAGATAAGACATATAATTGCTCCCACTAGAAGAACAGATGAAATTGGCTCAGAAATACCTTTTGAAGCAATATATTCAACTGTTTTTTCAAAATCATTTATTTTTCCCGGTATGGCTGAAATAAATATTGCTGCAATTGATACTCTTGAAAAAAAATCTAAAAAAGATTTGAATCTTTTATGTTTCAAAAAAGAATTTTTCATAATCTAAATATAAGAAAAAATTTATTCTTTTGATAAATTCTTAATTAGTCCGAAATACTTGTAAAATTTTTTAAAAAGGGTTCGCTCAATTAATATGAACCTTTTAAGGGAAATTAAGAGTTATTTATGAATTATCTTTTTTATTTTTCCTGTAATAATAAATTTAGCTTAAATTAAAAATGTTTAATAAATTACTCTTAACTTCTTTTTTAGTTTTTAGTTCTTTCATAACTATATATCCTTCAAAAAAAGAAAATACAAACTTTTTCAATTATTGTTTTTCTCTAGAAAAAATAATTTCTAGAAATTCAGTAGAAAAAAGTAAGAATCTATTGAAGAATTTTAAGCCTTTAGCAAAAGATATTACTATATTTGGGACTAACAAAACTAAAGGTAAATTAGCTAATAAGATAATTGATCAATATAAAAATTCCAAAAAATTATTTATTGTAACTTTTGTCCCAAACCAAATTTATTGTCTAGCAGGATATTGGATTGAGGTGACAAGTCCAGGACAATTTGAATCGATTTTTTATAAGAAAAGCAAACAAAAAATAAATGAATATAAAAATATAAAAAAAGAAGTAGATGAATTTATTAAAGATATTAATTTAGAATATAAATCAATAAAAAAAGAAATTAACGAATTTTTTTAAAAAATTAAAATCCTTTTTCAAGAAAAATTATCATTTTGACTTTCTAGTGCCACCATAAGAATAATTCTTATGTTTAGAAATTTGATTCCAACATTCTTTGCAACAAAAAATCCAATCAGTTTGAATTAAAGATTTAACTCTGTAATGAGTTTTATCTGCCTTAAGACATAAATCACATTTTTTCATTTGTAAGTAACTTTGGTAAATAAATTGTAGATACAAATTAGATTCATTTAAAAGATTCACGAAAAAGTTTTTATCATGTCATTATGAATATGCACTCTGAAAATCCTGAAGCAAAGCAGTGGTTTTGCTGAGTGCAAATTTTTTAAATTTATTAAAAAAAAAAATTTGATTATAGATTTAATTAGTACTTTAAAAAGAAAGCCACGGATTTTAATTAATTAACCTTAGTATAAATTTATTAATTTTTAATACTATGAACATTTACCTCTTCTGGATATTATTTTTAGCACTATGGGCAATTGTCCCCTTAATGATTATTAAAGGTAGAGTAGATGAAGCGCCTAAGATTCAGACTTCACCAAAAGTTAAAGAAAAGAAAAAAGGTTGGTTTAATTAAAAGACTTTCTAATTTAATAAAATTATTTAGAAAGTAATTCTTGAAATTTTAAATTTCAGAAATTTTTAATTCGAAAAAAGGAAAATATTTTAAAAATTTATTAATAGTTTTTTGATAAAAATTGATAGTATTTGATTTTTATTTGTAAGATCTCTTGTTGTTTTGGCTTGAAAATTGAGGATAAAAAATCTCAGCTCCAAGAGTTCTTGTTTAAATCAGAAATGTATATAACGAAAATATATTATTTTAATTAATTAAATTTATAATGTTATTGTAAAATTCCTCAAAATTACTAAATACGAAATCTGGCATATATTTGCCTTCTCCAATTTTTTCTAAATTATTTATTTTTTGAAATGTTGTTGCTCCTATACTTCTAGCGCCAATTATGTCTGTGTAGGGATTATCTCCAACCATCCAAATATTATTATTCTTTGTAAGGCCTAATTTATTTAACACTAACTCAAAATTTCTATAGTCTGGTTTATCAGCACCAATTTCTTCAGACGTCACAAAAGCATCAAAGGTTTCCTCTAGATTAAAATAAGTCATTTTCCGCATTTGTATATGAGAAGTTAAATCCGTCACTATGGCTATTAATATATTTTTGGAGCGCAGATAATCAAGTAATTGAGTTACTCCTGGGAAAAGAGGTGCATTAGCAAGAAATGTTCTCCAAAAAGTTTGTTCTAAGTCAAGTGCTGTCATTAATTGAGCCTTGAATCCTAAGATTTCTAAAAATCTTTGGTAATACAAAAGCCTACTATGACTGCTCGCAGTCATGCCTAATTGCTTTTTTATCTCCTTTTTTGATTGTGCGTAAGTAGTGCGATATAGCTTTGAATTGACACCAAGAAGAGCGTTTACTTTTCTTTCGACGGCCTTCTCTGCTTTTTCATTTGCTGGAGCATATTCATAAAGTGTATTATCAGTATCAAAAATAACTGCATCCGGTTTATATAGATTTTTTGTTGAATTGACTTTTTTAAACATAATTTTTTGATGAACTTGATCTATACAATAAGTTTGAAATGTGAACTAATATTATTAATTGAATTAATCCTCTATAACCATTTTCCCATAATGGATTACATATCAAAAGATCTTCGAGATTAGGTATTAATATATTTGCTATTTGAGCTATATCTTCTTTTGTTGCCTCGCCTTCAATGCAAAGATAAACATCATCAGAAAAAGAAGTTTGTTCTATATCAACATACATACCACATAAACTAATTAGACTTCTAATAAGTTCTTCATGAAAAAAACCGTTAGCCATTTTTACAAATAGTTTTAATTTAGGAATTACTATTTCTTCTTTACTTTTTAATAAATTTGAATTTACAGGGGAAATTTTAAATGAAAGATCAGAATATTTAAATTGACTAACTTGATAATTATTAAACTCTTTTTTTTCTGATTTAGATTTAAATGACAAAATACTATTTTTCTTATTTTTTTTAAAAAAGTAGTCATTGAGTTCTTGATCAACTTCAAAAAAAATCTTCAAATCAAGTCTTTGTCTTAAACGTTTGACAGTTAAACTATGAATACCATTAATGAATATAAAATCATAGCTATCAATTTTTCTTCTACTATTGTTTATGTTTTGCCAAATTGACTTTCCATCAGCTAATAAATAAAGGTCTTTAGTTAATCGACTTAAATTATAAGAATTGGGATTTAAAAAACTTTTTGAAGCTTGTAAATGTTTATTATTATTTGATTTTTTATAGTCTGAAACTTCCAAAAAAGATATTGATCTTGGTCCGAAAAGATTCTCAAACGACTTAAATATATCGTTAATATAATCGGGTATAAATCCACTTATTCCTATGGCTAATTTATCACCAAATCCGCGATAATAATTATTTCTAACTATCCCAAAAAGATACATTCGAGTGCAAACTATTAATCCAGTCGCTTGTAATCCGGTAAATAAAATAGACTTTAATCTTGAGTTATTTAATCCAAAAAGTTTTGCCAAAGGTAAGTCTGAAGGAATATTAAAGAAAGCTATATCAGCACCAGTTGAATAGAGTAAATTATATGTAAGATATATGAAAAAAAATGGAAGGGTTGATAATAAGTAGTGGTCCTTTGAACGAAGTTGATAATACACCAAGAAAGGCATAATCCATGCAAACCACCCTGGTGAAGGAGGTAAAAATAATAACAAAGAGAAAAATCCTAACCCAATTGAAATTAAAAATAAATCAAGATTTATTCTTTCTAAACGCCAAACTAAATATAGAGAAAGAAAATATACAGTGGGCAACAAGAATAACTTTAAATCATATCCGTAGCTTATAAAAACACTGAATAATTTCTCTGTCTCAGAATTTTTTAGAACCATAGACTGGAAAGAATTAGATTTTATGAAAGGTAAGATGGTAAAAAAATAAGTAATAAAAATGCTTGGAAAGAAAATATTGAATTTGTTTTTTAATCTTTTGTTTCTAATAAGATATATAAATATAAAAGGTATTGAAGCGAGCATACTAAATTTTGAAGATATAGCAAGCCCTAAAAAAATTCCAGCTAAATGCGTTTTTTCCTTTTGTAGGAAAGATAAACCATAAATTAAGAAAAAAACAGGTAATGCATCAATTTGGCCATGCCAATAAAAAATATAAATAATTACAGGAGAACACCAATAAGCAATGAGGATTAGTTTTGAAGAATAATTTTTGAGAAGACGAATAATACCCAGTAAGATTCCATAATCAAAAATTAGAGTTGTTATGGCAAAACCAAATCGAGCAAAGTATTCAACGTTCAATAATTTATCGAATAACCATCCTAATGTTGTTAAAGGTAGATAAAACAAATACATAATATATCCATAGGGAAAAGCTTTAATATCACCTCCTGCGTTTAAATGAGCTTGCCAAGGATTAAAGGAAAGACTTTCTAGGCTGTTATTTATAAATTCTAGAAACCAAATTTTTTGTATATAAGGTATACAAAAAATAATCAACAATAATCTAATAACTAAACCAAATTTAAATAATTTAGATTTATGGACTTCATTTAATAACTGCTTTTCTCTAATATTAGAAGATGCTATTGAAGTAATTTTTTTATATAAATATATAATTTTTGTGAAATTTTCATTAATAAACATAAGTTATTCATCCATTCCAAAGATTTGGATTTTTAGTACAAACTGCATCAAAATTAATTTTCATTTTTTTTATTTCATTTTTTAAATGATCAACTTTTTTATAAGAATGCCCTTGAAGTTCAGGAGAAACAAGGCAAAGTTTAAATCTTGCTTCTTTTAGTTTTAAAAAACTTTCATAATCAAGAGGAAAATAGTTAAAAAAATCCACCCAAACCCATTCAGCTTTCCCACTCAGTTTTAGAGCAGTTTCAATTGATTCATATTCAGAGACCCTTATAGATGTTCTTCTCTCTCCAATAAAGATTGTTTTTATAAGAAAGGGGAATGATTGATCTAAAAAAAAGAAATTGTTTATTTTATACTTTTTCATCAAAAGAATTAAAGGTTCCTCTAAACCCTCTTCCTTGACATTAAGAATTAATAATTTGTGTTTATAGTGGATTAGCCAATCTTCAAAATTTATAGATTCTTTGAAAGGATCATGATTTATAATTAATTTACTTCCAAAACTTCTAATATCAACCTCAACTCCTAAGTGGGAATTAACAGCCTTTAATGAATTTATAGTATTTCTTCTATGGTGTATAACTAACATTTTTTATTTCTATTGATCAAACCTAAATCTTATAATTTAGTTTATTACTAAAATTGATCTTCAAAATAAGTTTAAATGTAAATTTAACAGTTCTTGCTATAAACTTGATCTTTGATAACCAATTAAAATTCCAACTAGATTGCCCATAATATCTCTTCTTAAAACTAACTTCAAAACGAATTATTTTATAGTTTTTTTTAACTGCCAAATAATAATAAAACAAGTCAAATGAAAAATCATCTGGTGCACATTTTAAATTATCAAATAACTCTCTTGAGAACATATTAGGTTGAGCATTTATGTCCCATAAAGGTGTTAAGAGTAAAATGCTTTCAAAAAAAGACATTCCTATTGTAAAAAATTCATCACTCCATGGTCTTCCTTTTCTTTTCCCTTTAATAAATAATTTATCTCTTGAGCTAAAAGTTTCAATTAAATTAAGTGCTTTAATTACATCATAGGGGTCAGTTTGCATATCAGCGTGTGTCCAAGATAAATATTTTCCTTGCGCTACCTTTAAACCAGATTTAATTCCATAACCATATCCTTTGTTAACTTTAACTTTTTCAAGTTTAGCGAAAGAGTATTTTGGAATTAGTTCTTCTAATATTTTCAGAGTATTATCTTCAGAGCCATTATCTACAACAATTAATTCAATATCATCCCTATTTATAACTTTGCCAAATTTCTCAAGTACATAAGGAAGATTTCTTGATTCATTAAAACAAGGCAATATGACAGAAAGTTTTTTCAAATTAATAAAATTTCTTGAATTAATGTTATTTTAATTGTGAAGTTCTTCAATCAAAGATTAATATTAATTTCTGGTATTATTAAATATAAAAAATTTAATAAATAAAAAATTATAAATAGCTGATAATAGCGTAGCTATTAAAAAAGAAACTTCATAACTCAAAAAATAATTCTTAGAAAATGTATTAAGAAGTAATGAATTTATAAATACATTTAGTACCAAACTAGTTATGTGAATAATTAGGTATTTTATAAATTGTGATAATGTTTTTTTACCTGATTTAAAAGTCCAAGTTCTATTTAATTGGTATGAGAAAAAGGTTCCAGATAAAAAGCTTATGGTTTTGGCTAAATAAATAACAATAAATTTTATTAAAAATTTGTAGATAAGAAAATCAATAAGAACCGTTGATAAACCTACAAAAATATATTTTAGTAATTCTTTATTTTTTTTATTTTTTAGCATTATTGAATAAAGGTAATTTGGGATTTATTTCTTTTAAGTGTTCTGGTTCAAAAACATTAGTTAAATTATCTTTCCAAGGATCTCTGGACCATGAATATTCATGACTTTTCCACTTATGAAAACAAGATTGCCAATACTCGAAGGTTCTAAGTTCATTTGGAGTCCCCCAAGAGAAATAATGATCAACATCAAAAACGTGGCATTTATATCCAAGTAATAAAGCATCATTTATACAACTATCCACGTAAAACTCACCATTAACTCTCCCATTTCTATCGATTAGATTTTGTGCACATTCCTTAAAAATTGAAGCTTTTTTAAATGTAAAAGTTCCTATTAATATTGGATCCTTTTTAGGATTACCTAATGGCTTCTTAACCGATATTTTATTTATTTTATTATTTGATTCTTGTACCCAACCAAACATTTCAGGCCTTCTTATTGCTTCAGGATGACTTCTTGTTACCCATACAATTATGTCTATATTTTTATCACTAAACATTTTATGAAATTTTTGATTCTTAAATATGACGCCATGATCACAAGCACTAATAGTGAGTGGTTGCTGAGAGGGGATTTCTTTTATCGCACTTAAACATGTTGAACACTGTCCATCAGTTATTTTATTTAATAATTTAATTCTAATATTTTCAAAATTAGAATTTAATACTTTTTTTAAATCATTTTTATTAAATAAATTTTCTAAAGCAATGAAAGAGTATGTATTCGTTTTTGGGAGGCTTTTTACTGCCTGAATAACCATTGGCATTCCCGATATCGGTATTAAAGGTTTAGATAATTTATAGTTTTCTTTTTTAAAACGACTCCCTTTCCCTGCCATTGGAATTAGAGTCGAGGATTGAAAAATAGTTTTTGAGTTTTTGTAATTCGCTAATGCGGTAAATCCATTAGACCATCTTAAATATTCATTTAGGTCATCTGGGGTTCCCCATTGCATAAAATGCTGCAGTTCAAATATAGCTACTTTTAAACTCTCTTTAACCATTAAATTATAAACAACACTGCAATAATATTCGTTATTCACTTTCAAATTTGAATCAATGGTTTTTTTAAAAAAATCTTTTAGTATTTTCCCGTTTGCGAAGTAATAGGTTCCACTAGAAGCAAATTCATTTAACTTATCATTCGTAAATGGTTTTTTTTCCTGTATTTTTGTCATCCATCCGTTCTTCTCTCTAATAAAGGCATAATTATTTCCAGCTAGTGAATGCGGATGAAATCCTTTATAAGCAGGAATACATCCATCCGGATTTAATTTCAAAAGCCATTTTTTAAAGTATTCATAATTCCAATAACAGTTAAAATCACAATAATTTACAATTGTAGGCTTTTTATCATCAATTAAATCAAAGATTTTAGAGACAGCAAAAACAGGACCCGATTTATGCGGCTCGATTGTAATAACTCGTCCTGTTGGACAATAATGATTTAGCAAAGCTTCCATATTGGTTGTCTCAATATGATCTCGATTACATATAAACGTCACATCTTTTTCTCCAGGGAACATGTCTAGTACGTGAGCAATTATTGGTTTATTGTTTATTTCTATAAGAGGTTTAGGCTTCGAATAACCTGCTTTTTTAAACCTCTCACCTTTTCCTGACATTGGTATTATTATTTGCATTTTTATGTTTTTTTAAACAAACAATTTCTTTCTATATTTTTCAGATTCTAAGTTCAAGATTTCATCACAATCTTTGTCTGATAAAAAATTTATATTTTTGTTTGCAGGTATTCTCAAGAAGACTTCTGCTTGAGCTTTAAGCATTTCCTCTGTCGCAATATTCGAATCCTCGAACAATACCACACCTAGTCCTTTAATAATTCCATATGTATTTTCTTTAAAACTGAAATCATTATTTATTATTAATGGCTTTCTCCCGCAAAAAACTAAATGATCTGGAAAAGGAGAATTATTTTGTACATATTTAAAGCTTTGTCGATCTGTCGCTAAACTATGTATCACTTCAAAAGTGGGGAGTCTTGAATTTGGGATTTTTTTAATTATTGAATTTAATTTTTGTATATTTGGAGTTATTTGCTTCCTAGGTTTCTGTTTTAATCTTGAGATGATTTCTTTATGCAATGCTTCCGCTTTTTGAATTGATTCTTCTCCTACAACCAACCCATGATTGGCAAGAACCAAAACATTCGCAGGATTAGGATTGTCTTGAAATTCCTTGGAAATTGCTTTAGCTAATGTTATACCTGGTTTGAAATAAGGTATAAATTTCCAATTAATATCCTTCATTAATTTATCTAAATAATTATATGAATTAGACAATAAGGTAATAGCAATTGTATCAACTGAATGTGTATGGAGAACAACCTTATATGGCATGATGGCATGCATACTAGTTTCTATGGAGGCTCTTAAACTTGAGCCACAAATATTTTTAAAATTAAGTTCTTTTTTAGATTTATTTATTGCTAATTCATTTCTTATTTTTATTAAATCAAGAGAAACAAATATATCTTCATTTAATGCATTTTTTAATTTCTTTCCAGAAGCTTTGACCAATAATTTTCCACCTAATTTAATTGATGTGTTACCCCCACTGGCTTGTATTAAAGACAAATCATTACCTAATTTTGTAGAAAGTTCTTTTAATTTAAAAATCTCACTAAACATTATCAATAATTAATAATTTAAATATAAGGCATTAAATTATTTAATAGTATATTAAGTGATTAAATGTTTCTAATAAAAATTTTTGAATCGAAATTAAAGTTTTACTGTTATAAATTTTCTTATGAGGATCAGTAAGGCTTATTGGATATGGGGACAGTTTTCCATAAACGACACTTTATATCTAAATTCAATTAGAGATAATGTGCAAATATTTCTCAAAAGCCCAAAGTTTGATATCCATTTAACAATATGTGGTCCATATGAAAAATTAGGTTGTGATTTTTTAAATAATCTGAAAAATTTAAGTAATAAAAATCAATCAATAATTTTAAATTTAGAAAAATTTGATTTTAGTGATGAAAAATTTAAATCATTTTTCATAAAAACGAATAAATCTATAGAATTAAATAATTTAAGAAATAATATTTATAAATTATCAAATTTTGCTAGCAAAAATGATTATGACCCGCATATTAGCCTGGCATATGGGAATCATAAAAAATACCAGAAAGATCTTTTGATTTCAAGAATGCCTAAACTAAGGAAAAAGATTTTATTATCCAAAATATCTTTGGTATACGTTAATGAAGAATTAAACATATGGAGAATATTGAATAATTACGATTTAAGAATAGATTAAAGATAATTCATTCCCTTACTATCTAACTTAGATTTATAATTAAATTCTATTTTAATATTTCCTTATAAATCTTTTTATATCAAATGAAAATTGGTTATTCATTATTCCTTTAAAAACTATTTATTTTGAAGCACTTCTGCGATAGTCCCCATAATGTTATTAAAATCAGGGTGTATAAAGCGCCCATAATTTAGACTTCACCAAAAGTTAAAGCAAATAAAAAGGGTGAGTCAAATAAATAAATCTTTGACTTTATAAAAACTAGAAAAATTAGTGATTAATTTTGAATCAATGTATTTTTAAGTTATTTTTAAAGTATTAGTTGCAATTTAATCAATTGTTTATTTTAAAAAAACTTACAAATATCCTTGATAGTAAAGAGAAAATAATAATTTTTACATTTATTTTTCTAACGTTAATAAATCATTCAATTGTTTCTTTATTTCACTTTCACGAATGTGATTCTAGCGATGTTTATAAATATTTAACTGATTCTTCAATTTTTTCGCGAGGGCATTGGATTGGTCATATATGGAAAACAGGTTCTATATTTACTCCTTTTAGATATCTATTAGCCTTAGTTGCTGAGATAATTCCTTTCGAATTTGTTAAATCTCTACTTTTTTTGTCTTTTAAAATGACATATCCACCTTTGTCAGGTTTTGTATATGGATTATATTTACCTGATAGTTTTGGAGACTTTTATGAATATGCCTCGTTTATTAATATATTCTTTTTTATTTTATTGATGTTTCTTTTTTATCAATCACTTAAATTTTTAGGGATATCAAAATATATATCCTTTATTTGTTCTTTTGGCTTGTTGGGTCTTTATTCTATAAATTCTTATACATATCATTTGGGGAGTTCTATTTGGTTTATATATGGTTCATTATTATCTATTTCTTCAACAATATTTTTTCACAATAAGGCTTCAAAATATGGTTTTTGTTTGTCTTTAATTACAAGTTATCCTTCTCTAGTACATTTTTTTTCTCATAATTTATATTTTTATTTTAAGAGAATTTCTAAAATCAAATTAATTTCAATAAATTCAAGAAGAAAATTCTTATTGGATAAATTAATTGCTTTAATTAAATTCAATAAATTAGGTTTTTTAACATTTTTTTTGGTAATTATATTTTTTCTACCTTTTAATAGCGGGCAAAGAATTCCATTTGACTATAGAGGCTTTTTCACTCCATTTGCCTTCTTACCTCAATATTCTAAGATCAGTATTCTTACATTATCAAATTCATTTATAATACTTTTTCTGTGTATTTTTACTGTTTATAAAAGATTAAAGGACAATATAAAATTTTCTATTTCATATAAAAAATCTCAATCACTAAAATTTGCATTAGATGTAACAATAATAAATTTAATATTTATAGTTCTTTTGATTTGTTTTGGACAGCTCTCATTTGGGTTGACCAGGCATTCATTATTTATTCAGCCTTATATTTTCTTCTTAGTAGCAGTTGGTTTGCAAATAATTTACTTAGATCTAGAAAAAAAGTTTTCGAGATTTTTTCTTTTCAAGAAATTATTAACAATTATTTGCATCACATTTTTAGTTGTTGTGTCATGTTATTCATCCTATTTACGTTTTGATCCACTTAAAATTAATGAAATTCCTATAAAAATCAGAGAGTTTGCAGCTAAAAATCAAACTAATACGATTTCTTTAGTTGATTGTGATACCCATTATTTATATAATGATTTTTCAGAAATAAGAGCTACTTATAATAAAAAAGATCCCTATACATATGTCCCACTTGATTTTATTGGGAAAAGACTTTTAGTTTCCCAAAGCATAAAAGAGATTGAAAATTTTTCATTAAATTTAAAGAAAGGGGACGAGCTTATTACCAAATATAAAAATGTTAGGATTACATTAATAGAAGATCCTTATTTTCAAGAAAATAATGTATTTTTTGATTCAATGAATTACAACAAAAAATCTATCCTTTATGGGAAAAGAGATAATCCATACAGTAGATCTAATAGTATATATATCTTCCCAATAGAAGTAATTTCTTCTAACCAAAAAATTTCCTCTTGAAAAATATAAAATATTTGCAAAAATTTAATTCGACATTTAGAAGAATTCCACTTCTTGATAGGTGGATAATTTCGAAATTAATACCAATTTTATTTTTTGCGATTTCTGCTTTCACTATCGTATCACTATCTGTTGGAGTGATGTTTGATCTGATACGGAAAATCGTTGAGTTTGGACTACCAATTGTTGTAGCTTTAAAAATATTTTTCTTGAGCCTACCTGGTTTTTTGGTACTTGCATTTCCTATGTCAGTTTTGCTTACCTGCCTATTAACTTATGGAAATCTTTCCTCAAATTCAGAAATATTAGCTTTAAAAAGTCTGGGAATTAATAACTACCGTATTATTTTGCCATCTTTATCACTCGCACTTTTTATGACAATACTAACCTTTATTTTTAATGAT
Organism: Prochlorococcus sp. MIT 0604; assembly: GCF_000757845.1. Taxonomy (NCBI): domain Bacteria; kingdom Bacillati; phylum Cyanobacteriota; class Cyanophyceae; order Synechococcales; family Prochlorococcaceae; genus Prochlorococcus; species Prochlorococcus sp. MIT 0604. The sequence continues at coordinate 1,426,711 of NZ_CP007753.1, read as the reverse complement.
AATTTGGTACCAATATCTAATCGTGTCGCTGCAGATATTATGCAAAATAATATAGGTAAATCTATAAAAACAGAAAAAGGAAAATATAATATTTCTTTCTCGAAATATGGATCAATAATAGATGCTAATACTAATAAACCAATTGATAATTCTTCGCACTTAACTCATATTTTTTATGCAAGAAGATTTCTTAATGATGTAATGTATGAAGTAACAGTTGTTGATCTATCTAAAAAAGGGACAAAAATTTTAATAGCAGCAGATAATGGGAAATTTATTGATCAATTAAATAATTGGGAGTTTAGTAATGGAGAAATAATTATCACCAATGACGAAGGTTCAGTATCTACCATTTCATTTGACACTTATAAATACCCTTTAGATAATGGTCCTTCCAAGTTAGCTGCTATACCAAATGATGCGAAAAATATGACAATCTCTGAAGCTAAGAAAGCTGAAGAAATGTATGCGATGGCTGGAAATATTAAAGAATCTAGGAAGATGAAAGTTAGAATTTATGAAAAGATGACGTTACCTTTTTCTTGCATCGTTTTTTCTCTTATTGGAAGCACTTTGGGAATTAAACAAAATATTAGATCTTCTAAAAGCCAAGGATTTGGTTTAAGTATAATACTTATTTTTTTATATTATTTAACTTGCTTTGTATTTAGTTCAATGGGCATTATCGGACTAATAGCCCCATTTTTATCTGCTTGGATTCCTGTCTTTATTTTTCTGGGATTTGGAACGTATCTATTGAGAAGATCCAATAAAATTTAGTTTATTTTAAAAATTGTTATGCCTTATGATAATAAGAAAACTATAGTGGGACTTTACTCTTTTTTAATGTATTAACAATACAGGATTAAAATTAGCTTCTTAATTAAATCTTTAATCTATTCGGTTTGTTTCAAAACTAAAAAGTACTAATTAAGCAGACTTGAAAATATTTGATTATGTGTTTCTTTTAAAGAAATAGAAAATTAATGAAAAATAAAAACTTCATACACGAATGCAATTGCATACACTGCCAACAAAAACTAAATCAAATTAATAATGCAAAACTATATTGGGACAAATTAATTTCAAGAAAAAAGTTCGTATAGTAGCTCTACTAAACTCTCTAAGTTTTTGAGATTTTATTATATTAAAGTACTTTTTTAAAATCTATTATTTTCAGAAAAAAAATAATTTTTACGTTCTCTAGATTTTAATTATTAAACTTTTTTAGAATAACGATATTATTTTATCGTTTGATTTTTTTTGTAGATCATATTTTCTCGATTTAAAAGAAAAAGGATAATCAAAATACAAGATGGTATTAGAATAAAATCTAAAGACATACATTTTTTTAGTCTATTATCTATTTAGCAAATAAATAAATCTTTGGCATTATATGCTCATCTTCAATATTTAATTCAACAGGTTAAATAATTATCTATATCCTTTATATATTTGCTTACTTTTAAAAGTGAAAGAGCCTGCAGGTATCCCACCGGCAAGCTCATGACGATCTAGTTAATTCAGATTTTCTGCCTTAACCAGCTAAGCACTTCCTAAATGCTAATTTTATTCTACTAAGTAAAATTACTTACTGTGAGTATAAATGCTTACTTTTAATGAGTGATTGCGAATTTGATAATAAAGAGTGATTTGATTAAAAGAAATACGACTTGTTATTTTTAAACAGAAATGTCACACATTAACTCATTACATAAATATCTAGAGGAGAATTATTGGTGATTTTGGTTTACATAAGTTAATATTTGTGTTACTTTAGTTAACAATTATTATTGCTTTAATGACAAAATCAGGAGTTACTACAGAGTCAGGTGGAAGACAGAATATGTTCCCATCAGAAACTAGGCCTTATATTGATGAAACTGTTTCTTACGATGGATATCCTCAGAACGCAGAAAAAGTAAATGGTAGATGGGCTATGGTTGGTTTCGTTGCACTATTAGGTGCCTATGTCACAACAGGACAGATCATTCCAGGGATTTTTTAGTATCTAAGTAACTGTTTATAAACTTTTTGTTTAAGCTAGATTATCTAATCTTTTAAACGATGGAGTTGTATTTTTATTTTAAATTTGAAAATAAGAAAAACCAAATGAAAGTTATGGCATTTAGGCTAAATATTATTCCTAGAAATATATAAGCAAACTTTTTGCCAATGAATGCTGTCTCCGGTTCAAGTTTTACTCTCATTAAATCCTTGAATTATCTAGATAAAGATAGCATCAATTAACCAATAAATTTAAGTTTTAAATAAGAAGAGTAATCAATTTAATATTCCATATTAAAAAAGTTAATTAATACGACCTTTTTGTCATTCAGCTTTGTCTTCTTGGCAATATAGATTAGAAAAAATACAAAAAAAAGCCTAATTTAATTTTAAATTAGACTTTTTTATGAAATTAAAAAATTAAATTAAATAAAACCTGGAATGATTTGACCTGTTGTTAAATATGCTCCAATTAAAGCAATAAAACCTAACATAGCGAATCTGCCATTAAGTTTTTCAGCAACGATTTTTTCTTTTTCTATTATTTTTGGTTCGCTATTTTTCATTAGAACCAGCCTGGTATAATTTGGCCTGTTGTTACGTATGCGCCGACAGCTGCAACGAAACCTAGCATTGCTGCCCAACCATTAAAACGTTCTGCTTCTGGAGTCATTTTGATAATGTAATTTGTAAACAAATATAACATATTTATATATTAATGTAAAGAAAAAAGTTCAAATTTTCTCGCTTAGCCAGATAATCCCGAAAAACTGCTACATTTATGTATCGAAAAATACCTTATGATTTTTTATTTTTTAACTTATATTTTTAAATTAGAAACAAAAAAATATAGACTATTACCTTTTTCTTTTACAGTTAAATCCTCATTTAAAAGTAATTTTAATTAATATAAATTTTAGAGTCAGCTAGTAGGGATACAGGCTGACTCTTTTTTTTTGGAATTTTATTATTTTGACTAAAAGTAGTTTTTAGAATTCAAATAATTGCTATTAATAAATTAGATATATATGAATTTATGTCATTCGCGACCTACTACATGCATTTAATTTTTGGCAGGATTCCTTCTCTAATGAGTTCTGATTTGATACTTTATATCTTGCCTGCTCTTACAATTTCAATATTGTTCTTTAGCCTTAAAATAATGTTTTTCAAGACTCCTAAATTGAGAAAGGTTAAATAATCAAGTATTTTAGAATTATTTTTTTTACTGAAACGCCCAATTTTTTTAAATTTTGGATAATAGACTTTTTTTTTCTGCAACTCAAAGAAATAGAGACTGCATTGGTGATGTACTATCCAGAATTATAAAAAAAGGATCAGTATTGGAAATCGGGAGTGGCAGCGGCGAACATGGAGTTGTTTTTCAAAAACGCTTTCCTGGAATAATTTGGCAAACAAGTGACCCAGAGTTAGTGCATAGAAAAAGTATAACTTCTTGGATTGAGTATGAAGGCCTAACTAAGAAAATGCCCCAGCCTCTTGAGATTGATGTAGAAAAAATTCCGTGGAAAGTTACTTTGAGTCTAGCTCATTCTTTGGAAGGAATAGTCTCTATAAATATGATTCATGTTGCACAGTGGTCTTGTACTGTAGCACTCTTTAGAGAGTCAGGAAAATTACTTAAAAAGGGAAAATTTTTGATGCTGTATGGGCCATTTAAAATTTGTAATAAGCATACTAGTCAAAGTAATTATTTTTTCGATAATTCATTAAAAATGCAAAATGATCTTTGGGGGATTAAAAATCTTGAGGAGGTTTGTGATGAGAGTAAGAAAAATGGTTTTTCTCAAGAAGATATTATTAAAATGCCTGCAAATAATTTTTCAGTAATTTACAGAAAAGTATCTTGATAATTCAAATACAAATATAAATAAATTATTCAGATTCAATATGTTAATTGATCAACCTGATAGTTTTTTGCTCCATTCTTTATGCTTTTGATCTAAATCTGAAATTTTTTCGCCTAAACTCAACTGTCTTTCTAATAATTCAACTTTTGTTAGGGTTATTTTTTCCGAATAAAATTTAATGGGTTGTTTACCATGCAAATTGTCACCACTCATAGAATTTTTAGTTTCTAGAGTAATTTCTAAGATGAAAATTTTGTTATTTTTAATTCTTTTATATTCTTTTCAGATTTGCGTAAATTAATGTGATAAAGAATTGATGCTTATTGTGTTTTTAATCCACTATTTTGTATGAAGATTGCCAAATATACCTTCCTCTCTTGATGTCTGACTTAACAGCAACGCAATTGCAAGCAATATTCCATAGAGCTTTGTGTATTGGATCAGGATTAAAAAGATATGCTTTTTTAAAAGCTTTTTTAATTAAGATAGTTGCCTTTTTTGCGTGATAATGAGGGATCGTTGGACATACATGATGAACTAGATGGCTAGAACCTATATTATGGTGAAGAAAATTAAGAACTTTACCGTAAGGCCTGTCAATAGATAGAAATGCTCCTCTCATAAAGGAAAATTCCGTATTTGAAAGATGAGGTACATCTGAATCTGTATGGTGAAGCCATGTATAAATTACTAGCCAACAATTAACCACCAATAAAGGACCAAAATACAGAGTAATTACTGGAAATAATCCATACTTGGAAACTAAATAAACAATGCCTAATAATGTTAAACCCACACCAATATCTGATATCCAAACTTTCTTGGTCCATATTGATGGCCATAATGCTTTAGAAAATGGTTTAGTAGGCCAAAAATGATTTGAGGTGCCATATTTAATACCTCCTGTGCTTCCCGTAAGTAAATAAGCAGGCCATCCAAATATTAGATGTAAAACGAGTTGAAGAATTCCGTAATTTTTCTTGCCTAAGGAATTTGAAAAATGTAATTCCTTTTCTCCGCCAACTTTTTCTGTAACTCCGTTCCCTTTAATGACTAAAGGGACGTGAGTTTCTCCATTGGTTATGTTATTTGTAAATCGATGATGAACTGCATGAGAACGCTGCCAAGAAAAATAAGGCACTAGAAGTAATGAATGTAGTAAATAACCAGTTATAGATTCCAATGTCTTGTTTCTAGAGAATGCTCCATGCCCACATTCATGGGCAATTACCCAAAATCCCATTGCAGTGGTGCCTGATAGAAATGAGTAAACAATCCAAATTGGGATCATTTTTGGGGTAAATGGAATAGATAAACCTATCGCAACTACTAATGATTGGATTAAAGCTGATTGTAAAAGATACTTCAAAGAAGTTTTAGTGTTGCTCTTAAAGTAGTGATCTGGGATAACATCCTGAAATTCTTTTATGCTTGGAATATCATTATCCTCTATTACAAGCGCTTGGCCTTTAAGACCTGATAATTTTATATTACTCAAATTTTTTTGGATAAGAATTTTTAAATAAAAGTGAATTTATATATTCTATTATCCATCACAGGATCTCAAAATGAAAAGATTTTAAATTTTTTTTCGATAAAAATTTTTACGATTTTAATTTCATCTTCAAATAAATTATTTGTGCCGAAATTTTTTTATATTATCCTATTGTTAATTTATTTAATTCTTTTTATGCTGATTAGCTTTGCTCTTCTTTAAATCTTAATTAATTTAAAGACCGCGTATGTACTTCTTAGGTAAACCAGATTGTTTGCGTGGCTTTACTAGAATAGGTAGAACTATGACTCCTACTGTAAAAAGACAGATTGGAGCAACTATAATTAATATAGATTCTAAAGACATGAATAATTTTGAATTTATTAATAAATAGCAGGATTTTTTTTAAAAGTCATGCGTATTTATATCTATTTAGTGAGAATAGATTCAAATTTTTTATAAATTATTAAGTAAAAAAGAAAAAAAGATTAAAAAACATCAATTTTTTCATAATTCGTCCTATCTACTTAATCATTACTTAAAGATTTCTTATGGATGAAGAAAAAAAGTGGATGCTTATGACTTATTATTGTCCAACTCATGGCGATTCAGGTTTAGTAAAACCGATTCAACTAACAAAAAAAGAAATTAGTAAAACATTCTTAAAAAAAGGTAGGAGTTCTAAAAATTAATTTTTTAAATTAAAACCTAAGGTATTGAGAAAATGTTCTAGATCTTAATAGAATTTTTTTATACTGGTATCAAATTTTTTTTCGTAATTCATGATTAAAGATTTTTGATATAAATACTTTTAACTTTGATCAGGATCACACGTTAATTCACATTGATTAAGATTATCAGTTGATATCTTTTCTAAAATTCTTAACATATCAATTTCAGAAAGCTCTCCATTTGAGTTCCATTTTAAAGTTGTTTTCCTTTGAGGGGAATTTCTTTTATTCATTTTGATCACCCCCCTTTAAGTGAATTTCTAAACAACGAGTAATACATTCTTGATGACCATCCACAATATTGCATTCAGTAATACACTCAAAATATGAATTTATAGAATCTTTTTCTATATTCTGGTTGGTAGAAACAAATGAATCATTCATAATATTGTTAAATTAATTTGGAATAGAGATATAGCATGAAATGATGTTCAAAAATTTGCTTTATTAAGTCAATTAGAAAAAATAAGTATTATTTCCTAAATTTATTTTGCACCTCTTATACCTTCAAAAAGGTAGTAATATTTTTCATTTTGAAAGAGTAAAAGAAAAATATTTTTAATTATTTAATATACCTTGTGTAAGGTAATCTTCCAAAAAAATCAGCATAAAGACTGATTTACTTTTCAGTAATTTAGTTAGATGATAAAAAAGTACACTTTTTAGATTTTCAAATGAAATCAGCAATTAATTGGCTTTCGAAAATGTTAGAGAGTATGGCAAACGCTTTTATGCATCCTTTAAAAAATGACTTACCTCCATCTATTGGTACTCATGCATATAGCAGTATTCCCCTTAAAAGAAAGTTAAGAAGAAGGTTTAATTAGGTTTTAATTATTAACCTAGCGGGATTAATTTTTCGTTCTTATTATCCCAAATAATATATTTAAAGCAATTTGAAAAATCGCTTAATTTTAAGAACTTTGATTGATGAAGCAAATGAATATTCGCTTTATGACAAGCTCTTAAGTTATAATTTGGAATTCTTTCAGACAGATGATGAATGCTGTGGAAAGAGATGTCTGCTAGAAACCAATTTAGCCAATTAGGTATATCTAAATTGCTGCTTCCCAAAATCGCTCCATCGAGGATATCCCAATTTTTTGTATTTTTAGCATACGCATTTGCATAGTTATGTTGGACGAAAAAAATACATATTAAAATTGCGGCTGATAGGGTTAATACTAGGGAATAAAATGATAAGAAAAAAGCTAAACCCAACCATTTACTCATGAAAGTCCACCCTATTATGACTACTATGTTATTTATTATTAATTCAAAGAGCTCACTGAAATTATTTCCATAATCAGAAAAAGGGGGTTTGAACCTTGAATTAATAGTTAATAGTTTAGAAAGTTCTCTGTTTTTAATTTTTGCAAAAGTCTCTTCTAATATATCTTTAGTGAAATTAAAAATAATAATAACCAGTCCTAATCTAGGTTTTAAAACTAAGTAATAAAAGCCTCCAGGAAAAAGCATTATCCAGTTACGACTTACTTTATAAAATCTTTGATCTCTTTTTGTAAGGTTATTATATTCTTCAAGACTTAAAACATCTATTGGGCCTTTATAAATTTCCCAGTTTCCATTATTTCTATGATGAAATGCATGATCAATTGACCATGATTTCTGGGGGATCCCATTCACCAATCCAAGCAAAAATCCAAAAAAGCGGTTTAATTTGGGTTTTGTAAAAAGAGAATTATGACCGCAATCATGCATTAATGAGAATGTTCGAGAAGAGAAAAGAGTTAGAAGAACTATAGTAGGAATTAATAGAAATCCTTTTATAAGTAATGAAGAGGGTTGATTTATTATCTGGTAGACGATTAACCAAATAGAAATTATTGGGAAGATAGTGGAAATAATTTGATAAGAAGCTCTAAAATTATTTTTTTTTAGAAATGGCTTTATTAAAAAATCACTTCTATTTATTTTAAGCATATTTTTCTTATTTTCTTGATAATAATGATTTTAAAGAGTATAAGTTATTTACTAAACAATAAAATATTTTAATAAGCATACTAAAGAATAAATTCTTTAGACATAGTTCTCAATTGATCTAGATTTAATCTTTCTAAGTAATTTTTAAAGTCACTAAGATTTTTAGTAGAGTCTGAATTTTTACTCTCGTAAAGAAGGCTATTAGAAATTAACTCAATAAGATGATCTTTATCCATAACCTCTTATAGACCATAATTCCTTATTAAAAAATTAAGGTCTTGAATTCGAGATCATTAACTCATTTCTATAAGTGTTTTTTTTATAAATTTTTTAAATCTTGATCTATTTTTTCTAATCTTTCATTTAATTCTTTTTGTTCTTTAATTAAGGCTTTTTTCTTTTCTGCAAGCTCTTTGTTCAAAGGAGAATTAAAATATTTTTGGTAAGAGACAAAAAAAACTGCTATCGCTACTGCAATACCACCAGCACCAATAATTAAAATTGGAGATGAAGGAAAGTCATAAAATGGAATCGACAATGTACTTTAAATAAAGTTAATTCTAGCTATCTACTAAACAAAAAATGAGTAATAAATACTTATTCTTTAGCAATTTTATGGTGAATTATGCTAGTTATTTTGTGAAAGATAAATAGGGTTTATCTTTAATTAAATTTTAAAATAAGTAATTGTACAGCTGTCAAAGAATCAATAATTAATAATTATTAAATTAGTAAAAAATTTTTTTATGAAGAAAATCATAAATAAAAAACATAATAATGAACCATGGTTTAATTGGTTAACGAGAGAACTTAATTCTTATGAAGCTTTTCAGGATTTTGAATCAGGCATGAGTCCTCGAGATGTTGCAGAGGATTTTATCACTAGAAATAGTATTGCTATTTCAGAAGTTTTCGAGAATTTTGATGAAGAAGATAAAGATACACTCGATCAGTTTCTTAAATTAACAGAATGTGAGATGCATGTGTTTAGAATTATTGACAAACAAATAGAGTTAAGAAACAAGATAAGATTTGTAGATTTTAAAAAAAAGAAAAAAATAAAGAGTTAATTTCTATATAAGTTTATTTTTCCCATTACCAGTCTTTCCAAAGCCTAACCAGATGAACCACAAGATCCATCCGAAGATAGGTATTAAATTAATAAAGATCCATTTCCAATCTTTTCCAAAATCTCTTATTCTTCTTATATCAATAGCTATTTGAGGAATGATACAAACTATTCCATAGGCATTAAAACCGAACGTCTTTAAAAAAATTGGGATAGTTAGTAAAGAAATTATAAAATTCGCTAATTGAACTAACCACCAGTCTGATCTAGATGTGTATCCTTTGAATTCTGTAGCTTTAATCCAAAACTCTTTATATGCGTTTAAAAAGTCATTAAGCATAAATTTAAAAAATTTAAAGAATTTAACATTATCAATTTAATCTTCAATTTATCAAAATGTTATTTATTTACCTAATAGGATCAAATAAATTCATATCATTTGAATCTTTTTTAGGGATCTCATCTTGATTTGGTAATGAACAGAATCCGTCTTTGCAAATCATCTTTTCTTTTGAAATACTTGTAGCTTCTGAGAATATATTTTTGTTGTTGTTGTTTGAAGATTCTTGCAGCATTTATATAAAAAAATTTAAATCCAATATTAAATTAATAACTCAATTTATTTTGATAAGCAACAAAATTAATATTAATTATTTATTTACTTTTTTTGATTTGGCAAGTCTCTCCAAAATAGCGCCATTACATAAATGAATAAAGATATAGAACAAATATAAAGTAAAGAATTTAGATGCATTTTTTTATCAAGGTAACTACAAAGACAAAGCCTTTTATAAATAAAAGGATATCAATCAATATGTAGTTGTTAAACCTAACAATTTCACAGATTCTAATATTTATTTGGTTTCTTTATGATTTCTCAAACTTTCATAAGTAAAAGTCGTTATTTATTAGGAATATTTATTTAAGTTAGGAAACCTTTTAAAAGTAAGCGATAAAGGACTCTACAAACTTTTGAATTTTGGAACTTTTTTATATTTATGATCTATCCTCATTTATTTCTGTTAGAGCTTTTCTACCTTCTTTATGGGTTTTTAAGACAAGCCAAGAGAAAAAATAAATGATAAGGAAAGTAAGTATTATTAAGGGTATGAAAGTTGAATTAAAATAGTCAGTCAATTTACTGAGCTTGAATAGAAGTTTTTAATTTTAGACTTAATATAGTATCAAACGTTAGATCTAGAGTAAGCAGGTATAAGCATTCCGCCATCTTGATCGTCGTTATCATCATCAAACCCACCTCCAAGTAGTAATTCAATAATTACTAGTACAGCTATTGGGTAAAAACACCATAGTATTGCTGTAAAAGGACTTACTGAGGAAGAAGCTGAATATAGATCTGTCATAAATTGATATTAATCTAAAGAAACAACAATTGTGGATACTTTAGGTAGTGGAATTCAATATTTCTATAAATATTTTTAAAAACTTTTCTCTTTCAAACGAATAGATCTTTGGTATGTATTGATATTTTTATTCTTCAATATGAATTTGAATAATAATTTTATTGAACCTAATGAGAAACTGATAATGACATAATGAATCGCGCAATTGTTATTTTTTATACTTAACAATAATTGTACAATTCTGATTCAAAAACTATTATTTATCTTGATTTTATAAATTCTATGTTTTCTTTCACTTTTGATCCTTTGGCTGCAATATTTGGTATATCAGGAATTGTAGGCTTCTTTTTCTTTGTTTCTGCTGCTAAGGAAACTTCCAGCATAAATACAAAACCAAAAAAAGAATTAGATTAGAACTTATTCTGTCAGAAAACTAAATTGAAATTTTAAATTTAGTGTTTAAAAAGGCTTGTTAATTATTACTTATTCCATTGTTTAGAAATAAACTCAAGAAAATCTTCTAGATCCTCTTCAGGACAATTCGTTTCTTTTTGTAAATCAATGCAAATTTGCTTAATATTTTCAAAGGCCTTTTTTACTATTTCGTTTTTTTCGATAACCTCAAAATATTCTTGATCGGTAAAAGGCATAATATTAGTTTCCCTTTTGAAAATTATTTATTAACCATATTTTATCTGCATTGACTTAACAGTAAAGAAAGAAAAAATCTTTTTTTTAATTTAGCTACCCAATCGATAAATTTTTTTTAATACTTTTGGTTACCTCCCATTTGAAGTAAAGTCCAGCAGGAAACTCAACTAGATCTCCAGCTTTAATCACGAATATGTCTCCGTTTCGGGTACTTATTTTCGCTTGACCTTCAATAACTAAGCTAATTTACTTATCATCGTAATTCCATTGAAATTAGCTTGGCTCACATTCCTAAATAAGCCAACTCTTTATTCCATACTGAATTATTAAGCTTGCACTATAGGGGGAAGATATCAGAACATTCAAGAAATACTTCGGATGTGTTTTTTTATTTTACAAATAAAGAAAATTTTATTTTCGAGAATGTGTATTTCTTTACTATCTTTTATTTTTTTTCGTTTATCATAGAAAAAATTTCTAATTTATGGATGAGCTTTCTGTATTGTCAATTTCGCTATCTATAGCTTCTCTAGGGATATTTTTTTTATTTTTTGCTTCAAATGATGATGATGACCAAGATGGAGGTAAGTTGATTAAATCATTAGAAAGAATTAATTAATTCTAAGTAAATAAAATATTTAATAGAGATTTATAACCTATAAAGCCTGCATAAATGCAGCTTAGAAAAATAAAATAAACTTCCAATGTGCCGATTCTTTTTTTCTTTAAAATTTTCATTTTTTTGAGTACTTATAGGGTAATTTTACTTAATCTGATTTCTATTAACATGAGTATTTTTTACATTAACTCAGTGATTAAAGAATTATTAATGTCAAGCCAAAAAATAAAAAACAAGTAAAAAATATTATTTTTTTGGTAATTTCTCTTTCCTCATTCTTAGCAAAAAATAAAGAAATTACTGGAGATGTGCTTAATAAAGCCCATCCTACTCCTATGGGAAGGGTTTTAAAAACAACTTGTTGTAGCAATATTCCTATATTTGTTCCAAGAAGTATTGAGAGCAAAAATCTTCTTTGTTGTTGTTTCTCTATGTTTTTCAAGAAAAAATTAATTCTAAAACCTTTTAGACTAACCAAAAAAATTATTGCACCTAATAATCTTATTTCAGTGGTAAGGAAAGGAGATAAATTGCTTTGAAGAAAAACCATCCTTGAAAAAAGACCTCCAAGAACAGCACATAAAACTGATAAAAAAGGAAAAGCAAAAATCTTAAAGTTATTTTTTTCTGAGAAAGTGGAGGTTCCTCCTTGAAAATCGTTACCTTTTTTGAGAATTATGAATAGCGAAATCGATACTATGATTATTCCAACCCAAGATTTAGTTGTTAAATTTTCATTAATAAAAATTTCCCCTGACAAAGCAGCCATTAACGGAGAAAGAGTTTCTATAGATAGAGTTTTTCTTGTGCCAATTGTTTGTAATGACTTTAGGTAGAAAGTATCACCTAAACCAATACCTATTATTCCACTAATTAGCAGGATTAATATGTATTTAAATTCAGTTGTAGAACTTAGATTGAAAAAAGTAGGTATAAAAATTAAAAAAGCTATTATATTTTTTATTAAATTAATATCTATTGATTTATATTTTTGAGTTTGTGAGCGCCAAATAAAGCATGCATATGTCCAAGATGTAGCAGCTCCAAAAGCAGAAAGGATTCCAATCAAAACGAATAATTTTTAAAAATTTTATTTTATAAATTGAGTAAATGCTAAAAAGAATACATAAATAAGAATCAAAATCCCAGGTAAGTACTGTATTAATGATTTGAAATTAATTTTTTTCATATTTACTTAAAAGAAACTTATTTTAAACAGTTTTTTTATTACTAGGGTACAAACTCTCTAATTTCTTTCTTCTTTTAACTTTCGCATTAATTCTTTCTTCTTTTTCTTTTTTCTTGATCTCATCATTTATCTTATTTTGTCTATATCCAAACCAAAGTAAAACCCAAATAACAGAAGTTATTAAAAGAAGAGCCGAATATTGACCAGTCATAGGAAAACTGGCCTCAGAATATTTAACGTAAGAAAATACTAGACTCATGTAATAAACTTAAAGCATAAAAATAACGACTGCGTTGATTTTTTTAGAAATTTAAAAATTATTGAATTGCAGCTATTTATTAAGTAGTTTTTAAGTTTTTTATTTCTTTTTTTATGGTTTTTGGAATAATTTTTCTTTATAACTCCTTGCTATTATCAGATTGAAGCATATTAAATAATCAGTTTTTGGAACCTTTTGATTTAGCAGTTGTAGGAGGCGGTGCAGCTGGTTTTATGACAGCAATAACTGCTGCTGAAAATGGAGTAAAAAAAATAATAATTCTTGAAGGCACTTCAAAACTTATGGAGAAAGTAAGGATTAGTGGAGGGGGGAGATGTAACGTCACTAATGCGACATGGATACCTAATGAACTAATTGAGAATTACCCCAGAGGTGGAATTAAGCTCTTGGAATCATTTAATCGTTTTGCTGCTGGAGATGTATATGATTGGTTTGAGAAAAAAGGGTTAAAATTAAAAATTGAGGAAGATCTGAGAGTATTCCCAGTGTCTAACTCTTCTTCGGATGTTATTGATTGTTTGAGAAAAAGTGCTTTATCAAAAAATGTAGAGATAATAACAAAATTTTTTGTAAAAGAAATTTCAAAAACTCCAGATAATATATTCAATATTTTTAGTCTTAAAAAAGCAAAGGTAACTTCAAAAAATATTATTCTTTCAACTGGAGGTAATCCAAGCGGATATAAATTAGCTCAAAATCTTGGACATAACATTGTTAAACCTGTACCATCGCTTTTTACTTTTGCTACAAAAGAACCAAATTTGGATGAATGTAGTGGGGTATCGATAAAGGGCATAGATATAGAAATTAAATTAAAAAATAAGAATTTTCAAAATAGAGGTGATTTACTGATAACACATTGGGGTTTTAGTGGACCAGTAGTATTAAAACTTTCATCAATTGCAGCAAGGGAACTTTATAGCCAAAAATATAAATTTAATCTAATCATTAAATGGTCTGCTTTAAGTTATGAGGAGTTAAAAGAAAAAGTTAACTATTTAAGATTAAATAAAGGTAAGGTGAATCTAATTAACAGTAGACCTGTTCCACTATTAACAAAAAGATTATGGATTTTTTTATTAAATAAAATAGGTATTGAAAAAGAGAAAAAGTGGGGTGATTTACTGGCGGATGAAAGAGAGAAAATGATAAATATTCTAATGAAGGATAAATATATAATTTCGGGCAAAGGACAATTTGGAGAGGAATTTGTTACTTCTGGAGGCGTAAAAATTAATGAAGTCAATTTTAAAAGTATGGAGAGCTTAATTTGTCCAGGATTATTTTTTTCAGGAGAAGTTTTAGATGTTGATGGGATCACAGGTGGTTTTAATTTTCAACATTGTTGGACAAGTGGATGGATCGCTGGGATGGCAGTCTCAAAGCTCAAACATTAAGTAACAAATCAATTAAATAACAAATCAATAAGTAACAAATCAATAAGTAACAAATCAATAAGTTTATCTTTTTTTTATTAAGTATTAAACGGAAAAAGTTTTTTGAAGAAGCTTTAATTTTAAAGTTTTAATTATTGGTGAAGATTAATGCAGAATCTTGTATCAAAAAAAGAAGAAGAAGAAAGAAGATTAAAAGCTTTAGCAGAATATAGGATTTTGGGAACTAAGCCAGAATCATGTTATGACGATATTACAAAAATTGCTGCTACAACCTGTAATGTGCCTATTTCTTTAATGACTTTGGTAGACAAAGATAAACAATGGTTTAAATCCAAAATAGGACTTCAAATATCAGAAACTAAAAGAGATTGGTCTTTTTGTACACATGCAATAAAAGAAAATAGTCCATTAATTATTCATGATGCTTTCCAAGATGAAAGATTTATAAATAATCCATTGGTAACTGGAGATCCAAAGATTCGTTTTTATGCAGGTTTTCCCCTTAGAAATAGTGATGGTAATAAGCTTGGAACTCTTTGTGTAATAGATAGAAAGCCAGGAAATTTAACTACACAACAATTTAATATTATGGAATTATTATCCAAGCAAATAGTTTCATTTTTAGAGCTTAGAAAAAAGTCATTAAATTTGCTAGATGCATTATCTAATTTGCATAAACAGGAAGGGATTTTATCTGTATGTTCATATTGCAGAGAAGTGAAAAATAAGGAGGGCGATTGGATGCATTTAGAAAAATATCTTTCGAAAATTAGTGATATTAGATTCAGTCATGGGGTTTGTGATAATTGTATGGAAAAACATTTCCCAGATGTAATAGAAGTATGGAATAAAAAGGATTTTTTTGAAGATGGTCAAAAAAGGTTTTTAGAGTCCTAGATTTAATACCTTGCTTTTCATTGTTAAATCTATTTTCTAAACAAATTATTTATTTGGTGGTTAGTATTGTATAAAATTTGACTAGAAAATGTTATTCGGAACGCTATTTACAGGTGAAATTGCTAAAAGTGCATTAGTAGCATATGTTCATTATTTAGGAATTATTTTGTGTTTCGGTTCTCTTTTATTTGAAAGATTGACTCTCAAAGTAGGTCTTAATAGGAATGAGACGATCTCAATGATAATTGCAGACTTAGTTTATGGTTTGGCAGGAGTTGCAATATTAGTTACTGGAATTTTGCGTGTTAAGTATTTTGGTCAAGGAGGTGATTTCTATACAGGTAATCCTGTGTTTTGGATAAAGGTTTCTCTTTACATTCTGGTAGGATTACTTTCTTTATACCCAACAACAACCTATATCTTATGGGCCATTCCATTAAGTAAGAATAAATTACCTGAAATATCTGAGAATCTAGTTAAGAGGTTCAGACTAATCATTACTACTGAACTAGTAGGCTTTGCAACAATACCGTTATTTGCCACTCTTATGGCTAGAGGTGTAGGTTTAGGTTGAAAAATTTATTTCTAGAAAGAAATTGTTTAATAAGTGCTAACAAACTATATAGATGGAGTTTAAGTTATAAGATTTCTAAATCTACAAAGGAAATTATTTTTATTGGTTTAAATCCCTCATTATCGGATCAAGTTTTCTTAGATAATACAACAAAAAAGATAATCAAAATTTCGAAAAACAATAATTATGGCAAAGTAAAGTTAATCAATCTATTTGCTCTGATTTCAAGCAAACCAGAAAAACTTTTTAATCACAAAAATCCTGTGGGTCATCTAAACAATAATCATATTAATAAAAACTTAAAACACTGGTCTGAAAATAAAAATTGTGATTTATGGATAGGTTGGGGTAACAAAGGAAAATTTCTGAATAGAAATAAAAAAATATCAAAAAAAATAATGCAATATAACTCAATTAGGAAAAATAATTTTGATAATCCTCTTGGACCGCTTTTAATTAAAAAAACAATCAAAGATAATCCAATACATCCTCTATACTGTTCTGATAATTCCATCCTCCAATCTTATTTTTAGGTAGTAGGGCTCAAGTGCAAAACCGTATTTTTAGCTATTCCATTAAATATGTGTTAACTTCTATTTGTTAAGTTAACCTTATATGAAAATTTCAAAGCAACTAAATAAATTAAAAAATTTGAATGTTGAGGCAGAAAAATGTTCTACGAGAGAAGAAGCAAAAAAAATAATTATTAAAGCAAATAAAGCACAAAATAAAATCAACAAATAAATAAAAAGTAATTTAACTTATTCATAATTTATAATTTTCAAAATATTTAATTTACACAAATACACCATATTTATTTCTTAGTATTTATGTCTTTGAAAATAATTAAAATAAGGAAATCTCACGAAAGATTTAGATCGACTAGAGAATGGCTAAATTCGATGCATTCATTTTCTTTCGCAGAGCATAGAGATCCAAAATGGGATAATTTTGGGAAAATTAGAGTTATAAACGAAGATATTATTTCTCCTAATGCAGGATTTAATACACATTCTCATGCAAATATGGAAATAATTACTGTCGTAACAAAAGGAGCAATAACTCATAGAGACTCTTTAAATAATCTTGGGAAAATCCACAAAGATGAAGTACAAGTTATGTCTGCAGGTACTGGAATCTCTCATAGCGAGAAGAATGAAGAAAATGAGACCTGTAAGTTGTTCCAGATTTGGATATACCCTCAAAAAGAAAATATCAACCCCCGATATGATCAAATTTCATTAAATGAAAAGTTGTGGGATAATCTTATTTTTAATTACAAAGACTTAAAAAATAATAAGCTTTTTCTAAATCAAAGTATCTCTATATGGCGTTGTAAATATAAGCCAATTAAAGAAAAAAAATTGCCATTAAAAATCGATAAATATAATTGGATACAAATAATAGAAGGTAATCTTTTATTAAAAAGTAAAGACTCTAATTCAAATATATGTCTCGAATCTGGAGATGGCATGGGTTTTGAAGTTAATTATTATGATGATGTCTATATAGATACTGAAAAAAAACTAGATTTTCTCTTATTTTCGATGCCTTCCTTGTAATTTATATGTTAATTTTACCCATCAAGTCCTTTATTAAATGCATTTAAGGCTTGCAAAGCCATATTAAGGTGAACTTCCATAGCACCAAGAGCAATTAAAGAATTCGGTGATTTATCTTTTAGTAAATTCTCTTTTCTTTTTGATAACTCGTTAACTACTTTCTTAGTTGAAGCTTCCCAAGTGTTTAATAACTCTTCAAATTCTCTTATTTCGGGACTTTCTATTTCTGCTAATTCATCAGAAAAATGAGAATCCTTTTGTGCCCTAAGCATTAAGTAACTTAATTTTTTATGACTTATTGCTTGAGGTAAATTGTTAGATTCACTCATTACTAGTAGTTAATTTATGGTTAAAATCTAACTAATTAAGTGAATATTTGCTAGTGGGGAGACGGTTGTGATGACCGACCTGATAAATACGAAATATTTTTTTAACAAAAAATGGATTTATTAACCTTTAATTTTTCACTTATTAGTTTCTTGAAATAATCTCCACGCTCTTCATAATTTTTAAATTGATCAAAACTAGAGCATGAAGGTGAGAATAATAATGTTCCAAACCTATTATTTTGTAAATAATGAAAAACAAAATTTAAAAGCTCTTTTAGTTCTGAAAATTCAAAAATATTTTTTTTAAATCCTTCATTAATAAGCGCCATTTTAAGGACTTTTGAGCTTTCTCCAAAAAGGAAAACACATTTAACTTTTTTCTTTAAAACTTTTATCCACTCACTATATTCATGCCCTTTTAATCTACCCCCAGCAATGATTATTATTTGACCTTCAATTGAATTAATTCCTGCAATAGATGAGTCAAAATTTGTAGCTTTACTATCATTAATTATTTCCAGATCATTATTTTTATAAATTGTTTCCATCCTATGGGGTAATTGTTTGTAATTAGATAAAGAATCTTTAATCTTCTTCCCAGATAATCCAACTTTTCTAGCTGCTGCAATTACCAATAAAAGATTTTGAAGATTATGCATTCCTTTTAAAGAAAAATGTTCAAGTTTGAATAATTTCTTTCCTCTCTCAACAATGTATGCTTGATCATCTATCCAATAATCGCATTGAATAAAATTTGATTTATCGAAACTAGTTGTTATCCAAACCCCACTTGATAGCGAAGTGTAGTGATTTCTTAGATTTTTATCGTCATAATTATAAATTCTAAAATCAGATTTTTCTAGCAAGCTTTTTTTTATGTTGAAATAGTTTTCAAGTGTTTTATGTCTTTCAAGATGATCTTCTGTGAAGGTTGTCCATATTCCAATATTAGGTTTTACTTCTGGAGATATTTCTATTTGATAACTGCTTAATTCAGCTACAACCCAATCAATTTTTTCATCTTTTTTGGAGTGAGCATATTTACATAAAGGTGTACCAATATTTCCAGCAAAAGGAGCATATAATCCAGTATCACAGAGTATATGGCTTAGTAGATGAGTAACAGTAGTCTTGCCATTAGTGCCAGTAATACCTATCCAATTTGTGTCTTTTAAAATTTCCCATGCAACATTAATTTCTCCAATTACTTTAATTCCCTTTTTTTTTAATTCAATAATAGTTTTATGGTTATAAGGTATTGATGGACTTACAACAACAGATTCGATCTCTTTCACAAAAGGTTGAATTTCTTCAAATACAAATTCTTTATTCAGATAAACTAGTATATTAAGCTCTTCTAATTCTGTTTTTCTTTCTAAGAATTCTATCCCATCTTTACTTTCCCAAACAATTACTCTCTTATTGATGCTTCTCAAATACTTGGCAGCCCAAAATCCAGATTTACCTAATCCAATTATAAGATTAATATTTCCTTTACTAGAATGATTATCTATCATTAAATTTATAATTGCATTTATATTAATTGTGTTTAAGAGGTAATTCAATCATGAGATCTTTCTTCAGTATTTATAGTATTTGCCAAAGAAAAGTTAATTAATGGAAGAAAATACTGCAAAATATTGGTTCTCTTGGTTTTATGAAAAGTGGGAGAAAAATGCTCCAGGTGAATTAATTGAAAAGGGTTTAACTCCGTCTCAGATTGCTGAGCGCTTTGTTAATGAAAACCATGATAGTTTTATTAAATTGTCAAAAAAAATTGATGAAAAAAATTATGATGCTTTAACAGAATTTATGAAACTCTCAGAAAGTGAATTACATATCTTGAAGTATTTTCTAAAGTTAGTAAAAATGAAAAATTTATAAGAAGTCACTAAGTATTTCGAGGCTTTTTTCCCATAAATTTTTTCTTTCTTTTTTATTCATAGCGAAAGGAGAAGTAGGAGATAGTTTTGGATGACCTCTGAAATTAAATCTAGGACCATAATGTTCACCGCCTCTTGCATCTGGTGAAGTAGCTGCAAAAAGTTGAGGTAAAGCACCCATCTCAGCAGTTTGAAAAATTGGACTAAATAATTCCAAGGAGAAAATTTCTAATGGACTAGGGTTAGGTTTTTGAGCAGTAAAGAGATTTGTTTTTGCAATTCCTGGATGAGCAGCTAAAGAAAGTATATTTTTGTGCTTTAAGTTTTCATTTAGTTCCAAAGCAAACATTACATTTGCCAATTTGCTATTGGAGTAAGATTCCCATTTGTTGTAATAGTTCTCAGCTTTAAGATTTTCCCAACCAACTTTGCCAAAAAATTGTGCACCAGAAGTAACCGTCACTATTCTAGATTCTTCTTTTTTTTCAATAATTGGAAGTAGCTTTAGGGTCAAAAGCATGTGGGCTAGATGATTAACTGCAAATTGTATTTCATATCCCTGGGCACTAAGAGTTTTAGGCGGATGCATAATGCCTGCATTATTAATTAGTAAATCCAAATTTTCAAAATTATCAAAAATTTTGGACTGAACTTCAACAATATTTTTTAAATCTGAAAAATCTAATTCTAAAGGTGTAAATAATCCTTCAGGATTAAGACCTTTAAGTTTTTTGATAGTTTGATTAGCTTTTTCAAGGGATCTACAAGCTATAACAACATGAGCATTTTTTTCTGCTAAGGCCTTTGCAGTGAAGTATCCAAGACCACTATTCGCACCAGTAATTAGCGCTGTTTTGCCTATAAGGTTTGGAATATTAGATGTTGCCCAGTTAGAAATTTTAGGTCTTGAAATAGTGGCAGTCATTTAGTAATCCTGCAAATTGCTTTGGAATTTAATTATTATCCACTGTAAATACCGGAAGTCAGTATCGTGAGATCTTTATGAAGGTAATATTTAATTTTATTTTTCAATTGCATATTGCCATTCGTTATTTTGAGATAAACTTTTCTCTCTAATTAACTGTAATTTCCTACTATTTATTTTTATAACTA
The DNA here is from genome assembly GCF_000757845.1 of Prochlorococcus sp. MIT 0604. Taxonomy (NCBI): domain Bacteria; kingdom Bacillati; phylum Cyanobacteriota; class Cyanophyceae; order Synechococcales; family Prochlorococcaceae; genus Prochlorococcus; species Prochlorococcus sp. MIT 0604. The sequence continues at coordinate 1,405,736 of NZ_CP007753.1, read as the reverse complement.
TCCCATTAGTTGGATATTTCGCAAATATTTTTTTCTCTAACCAATTTTTTTTATATATTTGGATTTCGCTTGTATGATTTGTGAAGTAACTGTCAGGGGTACTGAAGCCACATTTTTTAAGATAGTTAAGGGTTTCGTATTGATTAAGTCTTCCATTAAGTATTTGGAAACAGCAAAAGCGGAGACTTTCTCCAATCTCTTTCTTATCATTGAGGTATTTTCTTGTAATTCTTTGGGAAATACCGGCAACTTTGTTTGTAGCGTATAGTTCACCTCTAATTTGAAAATCTCGTTTGATAGGAATACAATCGGGGACATTTTTAATTTGTTTAATTTTGCTTGAGACATCAAATCCTTTTTTTGTAATAGCTTTATTAAACTTGCCATCTATATATCTAATTGCAATAGCACATCCATCAATTTTTGGTTGAATACTTAATCTAGTTTTTGTTAATAAACTTTCCAAAAATTCTTTATAGTTTTCTTTGGCTAATTTTGGCAAAAGTTTATTATTTTTTTGATTAAAGTAGTTATGCTCTTGATCAACAGTAATAAAGAGCTTTTCAAGTTGCTTAAATGCATCATCCGAAATTATGCCTTCACCTATTCTGTATTGTTCATCAAGATACTTAACATCTCTCACTAATAAATTATTCATAATAATTTTGATAAATATTTAAAAATCTTTTAGAAAAAATCATTTAAATAAAGATTTGAAAATTAAAATTAGATCTAAAAAGTAATTGACCACTAAATATCCTCCTACGCAGAGAGCAATTTAAGAGTATAAAATGTACTTGTCAGGCGTTTAAATTAAATACTGCAATCAAACATATTTACTTAAAAGTGAAATACAAAATTTTAATAATTAATTTGCAGGCAAATTTTTGAAATTTCTATCAATACAAAAAAAAATTTTTTAAAGTTATGAGAAAATGTCATTTTTATTAAAAGCTCAAAATACCTGGGAAAATTTTGCGAAATACAAAATTGATGATTATGCAAAATTAAGAAATTTTGATTTTGGGCCCAATAACGAAAGTTCGGTTTCAAAATTATCGCCTTTTATTACCCATAGAATTTTATCGGAATATGATCTGATCTTTGATATTAAAAGTAAGTACAAAATCAAAAATTCAACTAAGTTTGTTGAAGAAATATTTTGGAGAGTTTACTGGAGAGGGTGGATGGAAAATAGACCTAAAGTTTGGAGAAATTTTATTTCAGAAAACAATCTCGATTTTGATTATGAGCTATATGAAAGTGCAATTAATGGCAATACAGAATTAGATTTTTTTAATTCTTGGGTCCATGAATTAAAGCAGTACAACTATTTGCATAACCATACAAGAATGTGGTTTGCGAGTACTTGGATATTTAATTTAGGCCTCCCATGGCAATTGGGAGCAAAGTTTTTCTTTAAATATCTTTTTGATGGAGATGCTTCATCTAATCTCCTTAGCTGGAGATGGGTCGGAGGATTGCAAACGAAGGGAAAACAATATCTTTTTTCATCATCAAACCTCAGAAAGTTTTCAAATAATAGATTTAATGTAGAAAAAATAAGTAATAAACAAATTTTTCTTGAAGAATCTAATCAAACACCATTTGAAGATCAGATTTATAAAAATGATATGGATCCTAAATCAGATAATCTGATTATGTTTGAAAATGATCTGCACATTGCAACCCTTGAAAATTTACTTCCAAGCTATAAAAAAGTATTTATTATCCTTTTAAAAAATGAACAAAGACAAATTAAATTGTCTGAATCTGTTTTGAAATTTAAACAAGACTTGGTCTCTGAATTTGTAGAGCAATTTGATAATGTTGAACAGCTTGATTCTTATTTACTGGAAAATACTTTTAAAAATACCAACGAAATAGACATTATTTATCCTGGAGTGGGAGAAAATTATGATTTCATAACTGAGTTTAAAAATTTAAACCATAAAAAAATTTTTAATCTTGTGAGGGATGAAGATTTATTTGCTTGGAAATTTGCTAAAAGAGGGTTTTTTAAATTTAAAGAAAATATTCCAAAAATAAATCAGAGAATATTAGAAAATTCTTCAAAAAATAATTTGTAACTTAGTTGAATTCCTGATCACAAAATAACCCTTTTAGTGAGTAAGTATAAATACTTATTTAGGTGCGACTTTTGCTCTTTAATCCACGATGGATACTGTGACTAGTTATTTTTACTTAAGGATAATTTTTTTATAGTGCTTTCAACAATTCTTACCAAGTCGTTTAGCAAAGATACTGCTTTATTAATTCTTAGAGTTATAACTGGAACTGTTCTTATTCATCACGGTTATGAGAAATTAGCAAATATAGAAAATTTCGCTGATGCTTTTGTAAGACCATTACATCTCCCATTCCCAATATTTTTATCATACATAGCGGCATTCTCAGAAATAGGTGGTAGTTGGTTGCTAATTATCGGCTTAGCCACAAGATTCGGAGCTTTGGCAATTGTTGGAACAATTTCTGTCGCTATATATCATGCACTGGTTACTTCAGGTTTTAATATTTTCTTACTAGAGCTTTTACTTTTGTATTTTGCTTCAGCAACTTCAATTGCATTAACAGGTCCCGGTAATTTCTCTTTAGATGAAGTCATTATCAGAATTTTGAAATCAGAAGATGATGAGGAAATTGTACCCTCAACAAAAGCAAAACCTTCCAAACAAGTTGAAGTTAAAGAAGAAACAAGTAAAGGTGGCTTATTTCAATTTTTGCAAGCGAACATACTCTCAGATACTTCAAGCTAACTTTTTAGGATAAAGGTTATTGATTAGCTCTAACCTTTTTCGATAACTGTTTCTCTTCTCAAGTTTTATCTTAATTGTTGCTTCAGAAAGACTTATAAATAGCCCTATAGCTGTCACCCAAGATAAAAAAATAAAAGGGTTTTCTGGAATTTCGGAGAAATTCATATGAATAATACTTCTTTTTTAAAACTGACTGATCACTATATGTTTTTCAACCTAAATATACAATTTAGAAATATTTAAGGATTAATTTCAACTTTTTCCCATTTCTTAATCTTTTCCCAAAGATATCGTTTATGAACAGGCTGTTCTAATTTAAGAAGATCTACTGAATCGATTTCAAAATTTAAAACTACAAAATTTTCTGACTTGGGTAGATTGGATAATGTTTCATAAGTAGATTGGACTTTTGGGTTTATTTTCTCTCCAGGAGATCCCCAAAACCAAGAAGATTTTGATTTTTCTGATAATAAATCCCAATAATTTTTGTTATCACTTAATTCATGTATTTTTCCTTTGAATCTATATTGTGATTTGCTTTTCAAAAAGAACCATAATATTTCTGCATTATGGTTAGATTTTAAATGCCCAATTTTTTCACTTCTTCTATCTGTAAAAATAATCATTGAACTATCTTTATGCCATCCTCTGAAAACAACTGTTCTTAATCTTGGCTCATTTTCTTCGCTGACTGTTGCAAGCTGTATCCATCTATTAGAGGGTGATTTGCCCTCTTTTTTTCTAGAAGATTTTAAATCTTGCCTCCAACTGGGTAAGTTGTTATCAGGCATTTAATTTAGGCAATATAAGACCACTTTTCTTTTTGTATTCTTCGAATGAATCATATTTTGAGAGCGATTTATCTTTTTTTATCATTCTTGGTAGAAAAACTATAGAGAAAAATATTGCAAGAATTACTAATGGTATGAAACTCATTGAAAGTATCGCGAATGATAGATAAATTAGTATTTCTCCTAGATAATTTGTATTCCTTATATTTTTGAAAAATCCTTCTTTAATTAGATCTTTTTTTAATTTAAGAGAAAAATATTTTTGGGCATCACTAGCAAAGTGTAGAAACACACCAATTATATTTATAGATACAGATGCAGCTATTACGATATTTGGAACAGATTTCTGAGATGAGATAAGAATGTAGGGAGCTACCCAGTAACTTCCAAGAAAAATAAAACCAGTAACTGAAGTTAAAAAATTGATTTTTTCTTTAAAATAAGGATCTGGGAATATCTTTTCTTTTAGAAGCCAAAGTAATCCATAAGTACCATGCAGAGCTAAATAAACGAAGGGAGCGATCGTAAAATTATCAAAAAAAATCATAAGACCTATCACTACAAATGCAGTGAGACCTTTATGTAGATTAATTATCTGATTAAGTTTCATCTTTTTTAATAATCTAAAAAATGAAATTATTTTCTGTGGATATAACCTAGGTCGTCAAAAGTTTTAATGGGCGATACTGGATTCGAACCAGTGGCCACTACCGTGTCGAGGTAGTGCTCTACCACTGAGCTAATCGCCCCAATTGAGGAATTTTTAATTCCCCTTATAAGAAAATAGCAGGTTGCGTTTCATTTTCTAAGTAATTTAACTTTCCATCGTTCTCTTTTGGTCATTTCTAAATTTAGAATTTCGATAAATCCTTTATTTTCAAGTTCTAATTTGTCGCCAATTTTTAAATTGATTGTTGGCTTATTAACTTTGCTTCCATTTAATCTGAGCATTCCATTTTCTATCCTTTCAATGATTTTGGTTCGTGATACCCTAAAGCCAGCTGAAGCTATAGCATCTAATCTTGTTGAAGCTTCTACTGTATTGACAAGTTTTTTTGATCTTCCAGAAGGTATTTGTAATTCATCTATATCTACTACATTAACTTTTACTTTTACGTCTCTTAAATAAAAAATCTTTTCATCTAGATGCGTAATATCTGAATTATCAATTATCCCTTGTGCTCCCCTATCGCCAATAGTCCATATATCACCAACTTTTATTTGATTAACCCCATTTTCAATTAAGAGGGATCTAAAGTCGTCTTGTGTAGCATTATCAAATAAAAAATTTCCATTAATTTTTATCCCTTGAGCTGGAAAATTACTTTTTAGCGCATGCTCTTCAGGAATATTATCTCCTCTAAAGCAAGCTATCCTAGATCTTTGAGAAGAGGAGAATCCTCCATAAATAAAAAATTTGAAATCATTTAAATTTTTAAAATCTTTTAAAATCTCTTCGCAAACATAAGTTGAATTAAACCCAGTCCAATAAGTTTCCCAGTGTTTGTAAGCTAAGTTAGCAATATTTATTAATTCCTCAGTTTCTTTTTTGTAGTTTGAATTTATTAAGATCTCTTTTAAGTCAATCATTTAGCCTTCTAAAAAAATTATATCTTTTGCTTCTGATTGTTTTATCAAAGCCCATGGTAATTCAGCTCCAATTTGATTTTCAAGTAGAACAAGCCATTTACCCTCTTTATTGAAATTAATGATTGATCTTAACTCTTTGTTTCTATTAATGTTGATACTTGCAGAAGAAACAATGCTTCCTAAATATCCTGAACCCATTCCTAAAAGACCTCCAATTAATGATTCCCCGATGTTATTTAAACCAAGAAAGCTGAAGGTAGATAAATTTGTCATATTAGAAAAAGCTATTCCAGCTATAAACCCAAATGGCATTAGCCATCTACTCATATCTTGTTGTCTGATCTTTCTATCAAGTTTAGGATTTAAAATTCTTATATCTTCAAAATTTTGAGATTTGAATAAGACATTTGCTTTCGCATTGAGCAATTCTGTTTCGTCTGATGATATTTTCTCACTTATTGGTGGGATCAAAATAGCTTCAGAGAGCATTACTGATTTTTCTTTGAAAACATTAAATAGCTGGATACATTTATCAATGTCTTCAAATATCACAATACTTTTAGTCAAATTTCAATCCTCAAATGTTTGTGTGTTATTCAAATTAATAAAATAAGATACATACACTATAGATTAAGTTAAAGTAAAAGATTAAAGAACCAATCTTAAATGACAAAAGTTCTCATTACAGATCCAATTGATCAAACAGGAATCGATATTCTTTCACAAGTTGCTCAGGTTGATCAGAAGATAGGAATCTCAGACTCCGAGTTAGCTTCCATTATTAAGGATTATGATGCTTTAATGATTCGCTCTGGTACTCAAGTGACTGAAGAAATTATTAACTCTTCAAGTAAACTGAGAATCATTGGGAGAGCAGGAGTTGGAGTCGATAATGTAGATGTTAAGGCTGCTACGCAAAAAGGAGTTCTTGTTGTTAATTCTCCAGGGGGTAACACAATAGCTGCGGCTGAACACACTATAGCTATGATGTTGGCCTTATCTAGACATATTCCAATTGCTAATAGTAGTACTTTGTTAGGTAAATGGGAGAGAAAGAAATTCGTTGGGAATGAGCTTTACAAGAAAAAATTAGGTGTAGTAGGTTTAGGGAAAATTGGTGCTCATGTAGCAAAAGTTGCTAATGCATTAGGAATGGAAGTTTGCGGATATGATCCCTTTGTTTCAACTGAAAGAGCTCAACAAATCCAAGTTAAACTGTCTGATCTAGAAGATTTATTCCAACAATCCGATTATGTAACTTTGCATTTACCTCGCACACCAGAGACAGAGAATTTAGTAAATATGGAGGTGCTTAAAAGTATGAAAAGTAGCGCAAAATTAATTAATTGTGCTCGAGGAGGATTAATTGACGAAAATGCATTAGCAGAAGCTTTAAATAAATCATTGATCGGAGGAGCCGCAATAGATGTCTTTTCTAAAGAACCTTTGGAATCTAATTCACCACTTTTGAAGGTTGAAAAAAATCTTATTCTTACTCCTCACTTAGGAGCATCTACTCGGGAAGCGCAGGAAAATGTGGCTGTTGATGTTGCAGAACAAATCAGAGATGTTTTGCTTGGTTTATCCGCTAGAACTGCAGTAAATATCCCAGGTTTGAGCCCTGACATTATGGATAGTCTAAAACCTCATTTGCAGTTAGCTGAAACAATGGGTCTGCTTATAAGCCAGCTTTCAGGAGGACAAATACAGAAATTAGAAGTAAAGCTTCAAGGCGAATTCGTTCAACATCCTTCCCAGCCATTAATAATAGCTAGTCTAAAAGGCCTTCTAAGTAAAGCTTTGGGAGATAGGATCAATTATGTGAATGCTTCCTTAGAAGCAGATTCTAGGGGCATTACAGTGGTCGAGAGTAAAGATGAGGCAAGACCTGAATTTGCTAGTGGATCACTTCAATTAACCACATATGGAGATAATGGAGACCATAGCGTAGCAGGAAGCATTTTTGCAGATGGGGAATTAAGGATTATTAGTATTGATCAATATCCTGTTAATGTATCGCCAAGTAGATATATGTTGGTTACTAGGCATAGAGACATGCCAGGCATTATTGGAAAACTTGGATCTTTATTGGGTAGCAACAATGTAAATATTGCCTCAATGCAAGTTGGGCGAAAAATTGTTAGAGGAGAAGCCGTTATGGTTCTAAGTATTGATGATCCAATTCCTAATAAGTTGCTTGATACCATTATTGAAGTTGAGGGAATTACCAATGCTAATCCAGTTACTCTATAAAGAGACTTTCCCTATTACATGGAAATTAAAGATTGGTATAAACTAACTTTCCAGATAGAAAGTGATTCAGAAGAAATTATTATTTGGAAATTAAATGAGCTGGGAATATTTAGTTTTTCATTTGAATATTTAATTAAAAATGAAAATAAAAAAGAGGTTAATATATGGCTTCCAATTGATGATTGGGGCGAGGGTTCTAGAAGTAGTTTTGAAAAAATAATTAGCAAACTTTTGAACATTAATACCCCTAAGAATCAATTTTTTGACTGGAGTATTATTAAAGAGGAGGATTGGTTGACAAGTTGGAAAAAATATTGGGAGCCTGAATTAGTAGGAAATCATTTTTTAATATTGCCTTGTTGGATAAACCTAAATGAAAAATATAAAGATAAACAAATCATAAAAATTGATCCTGGAGCAGCCTTTGGTACAGGAAGCCACCCTTCAACTTATCTTTGTTTGGAAAAAATGGAGAATATTTTATTTTCGGATAAAAAGGTATTAGATATTGGAAGTGGTAGCGGGATTTTAAGTGTGGCTGCAAGATTGCTTGGCGCTAAGGAGGTTTATGCAGTTGATAATGATTATTTAGCTATAAATTCAACTAACTCTAATTTTCAACTAAATTTTGGTAATTTAAAAAAATTAAATACACATTTGGGATCTTTTAATGAAGTAATTTTAAAAAATCAACTCAAACAATTTGATTTTGTCTTATGCAATATTCTTGCTGAAGTAATAAAAGAAATGATTCCAAATATTTATAAGTGCTTGAGAAACAAAGGGGAAGTCATTCTCAGTGGAATTCTGAATTCACAAAAAGATGAAATTATAAAAATATTAATTCAGAATGACTTGAAATTATTGGATGTATCCACTAGAAAAGATTGGGCATGCATTTATGCTCAAAAAAACGGTGATCCAATCTAAGTATAAGTTTTTCTTATGGATACTCTTTAATACATTTTATTGTGTCATTTATTACTTCAAAATCTCCCATATCGACTAAATCGATGTTAAAAATGTATTTAAAAGGTATTAATTACCAACAACTTTTTATTTAAATGGCTTCTTACAAAGTTACACTCATCAGCGAAGGTGAAGGTCTCAATTCAACTATTGAAGTACCTGATGACCAGTACATCCTAGATGCGGCTGAAGAACAAGGTATTGACCTTCCATATTCCTGCAGAGCTGGAGCATGTTCAACATGTGCTGGAAAAGTTACTTCAGGTAGTGTTGACCAATCAGATCAAAGTTTCTTGGATGATGATCAACTAGAAGCTGGTTTTGTTCTTACATGTGTTGCTTATCCAACATCTGACGTAACAATTACAACTCATGCTGAGGAAGAATTGTATTAATTATAAAAAATTATCTTTTCTAAGTTGATTATTCATTATTTCTCTGCCACCCTCTATGAAGGTGGCTTTTTTTGTGAATGAATAAATTTGAATTCTTCAAGACTGGCAGTGTTCAATCAAGTTATGGAGGTCAGTATAGTTATAAGGTAATTGGACCATGTTGCAGACTTTATGATAGGGAAGAGTTACCTTGGCCTTGCTCAAGGCTTGCTTGGAGAAGTAAGGAGCCTAGTTGGAGAAGAATAGGCTCTAGGTTCGTTGCTGATATGGCTTCAAGAAAATGCCCGTCTTACTCAGTTCAGATTTTAGAACCTGGATCAAAGCCTGTTGAGACTGTTATAACTCTTTTTTCAAAGAAATTTTCTTCTGATATACAAGAATGGTGGTATAGCAAAAAACCAGACTCAAAAGAGCCTGGTAATATCTTCCCTTCAGGAGTTAATTAGCTTTAAATATTATGCTTTTGGCTTTGGAGGCATGTAACCTTTTAAGCCAGTGCATTCAAGACTATCAATGGTATTAACTCCAGTTTGTGAGTTAGTTCCACTAGCTCTTTCACATAATGATTTTCTCTGAGAAAGATCAAGATTTGCATCAGTAAAGTCTGCTCCATCAATAATTGCTCCATCAAACACACTTTTCATTAGCTCACCATTAGTAAGATTTGCATCTGTAAAATCAGCGTTATCAAAGCGTGTTGCATATGCAATGAGGTCCGTCATATTGGCTCCTTTAAAGCTAGAGTTTTTTGCAGTTGTTACGCTCATATATGCGCCTTGAAGATTAGCTTCTCCTAAATCTTGGTTAGATAAATCATATTTAACATATTCTGTATTATGAAGGTCTGCACCGTGAAGATCATCTTTTAGTACGTCAACTGATGAGGGATCACTAGGATAGAGTGCGTTTACAGAGATTGGATTAATAAGTAAACCAATAACTAATGGAAGAAAAATAAATAGTCTTTTACAAGACTTATGTAGTGATGAAAAAATAGAGACCATTTCGATCGACATCAATATAGAAAACCTATGACTATTATTCCATGGGTTGGTCATTTGCGACCCTTCTTCTCACGAACTGTTGCAGTTTATTTTATTTCTGCCGTTAGAAAATCTTTTGCAAGCTCTGTATTTGGAAAAACTTTTTGAGCTTCTTTAAGCAAATCGCTTGGCGTAATTGTATTTTTGTTGGTGTATCTTGGACTAAAATGAGTAATAATTAATTTTTTTGTGTTGGATAATAATGCTGTTTTGGCAGCCATGATTGTTGTGGAATGTAATTTTTCGTAGGCCATGCTTTCATCCACCTCTGAAAAAGTCGATTCATGTACTAGTAAATCGGCATTTTTTGATAGTGAAACAGCTGATTCGCTAAAGACTGTATCTGTGCAATAAACAAAACTTTTACCCTTTCTAGGAGGTCCACAGAATTCTTTACCATCAAATGTCCTGCCATCCGCTAAAACGACTTTTTTACCTTGTTGCAGTTCTGAATAAATTGGTCCAGGTGCTATTTTTAGAGACTCAGCTTTTTTGATATCAAATATACCTGGCTTATCTTTTTCACTAACGCGGTAACCATAAGCGGGTATTTTATGTTTAAGGAATGCGCAATTTACTTTTATTTTGTTGTTTTCAAATAGAATTTTATTTTCTGATGCAAAATTTTCAACCTCCACAAAATGCAATGGGAAAGACAATTTGCAAAAACTACTTTTGAGTGCAGAATTTATAAAAATTCGTAACTCTGAAGGACCGTAAATTTCAATGCCTTTACTATTTCCTGATAAACCTAAGGTAGCTAAAAGTCCAGGCAAACCATAAATATGATCTCCATGCATATGTGTAATAAATATTTTCTTGATTTGTGAAGATTTAATATTGCTTTTCATTATTTGATGTTGTGTTCCTTCACCACAATCGAAAAGCCAAACTTCTGATGACTGTGATAATTTAAGTGCTAGGGAAGACACATTTCTCGTTAAGGATGGTACTCCTGAGCTTGTTCCTAAGAAGGTGATATTCACTTATTTATGATATTTTTATTTTTATATCTGGATTAAATCTAGACTTTTAGTCAAACTTAGGCAAATTAAGCATTTGTTTTTTAAACAAAGTGATACTTAAATTTAAAAATTTCTATAGTAAGTATTGGCTGGTTACTATTTTATTTATTTGTGTTTTTCAGAGTGAAAGTGTTTTTGCATCTAGAGAGCCAATAATTAGAGTTTTGATATCAAAAAATAACAATTTAAGGATTAGATCAGATGGATCAATTCCTTTAACCATAGAGGGGGATTTTTTTTCAAGTAAAAAAATAAAAGGTTTAACCTTGAAAAATGAGAAAAATAGAAAAATTTTATATTTTGATAAAAATAAACAAAAAAAATATGACTTAAAAAGTAATCAACAATTTAAAGTTAGATCTTCTGATGGAAGAGGTATTTGGGTAGGTCAGAAGAGATTTTCCGGGAAGCTTAATCTCTTTGTACTTGATTCTGAAATATTGGTAGTGAATATTTTAGGAATAGAAAAATACCTAAGTAGTGTAGTGGGTTCAGAAATGCCAACAAAATGGCCTATTGAAGCATTAAAGGCACAAGCGATTGCCTCAAGAACTTATGCTTTAAAGAAAAAGGGAAATAATTTATTTGATATAGATTCAACCCAGAAAAATCAAGTCTACAATGGCTTGGAATCAAGAACTTATAAAACTATCAGAGCCGTTAAAAGTACAAGATCTTTGGTTTTAACGTATAAAAATAAATTAATTAATGCTTTGTTTCATAGCAGCTCAGGCGGAATGACAGAAAATAGTCAAGATGTCTGGAAAAATAAATATCCATATTTATCAAGTGTGAAAGATTTTGATAAAAATAGTCCAAAATTTAGATGGCAAAAAAAAATTTCGAGTAATGAATTATTAAATTTATTTCCAAAGCTTGGAGGTTTAAAAAATATAGAGATTCAGGATATTACTAGTACAGGGAGGGTAAAAAATTTAAAACTTATTGGAGCTTATGGTTCTGATCAAATATCTGGGGTAGATTTTAGAAAAAGATTAGGTCTGAAAAGTAATTTTATCAGATTTAAATTTTTTGAGGAAGAATTAAACAATAATACTCCTCAAAAGAAAGGGTTGATAGTTTTTGGACAAGGATCAGGTCATGGAGTCGGAATGAGTCAGTGGGGGGCTAAATATCTGGCGTCTAGAGGCCAAAAAGCTGAAAGAATATTAAAGCATTTTTATAAGGGTGTGCAGATTAAACCTTTTAGAAAAGATTACCTATAGAAGTTATTTAGCATTAAGGACTAATTTTGGATTTATATTAGATTGCTCTTCATTTAAGAAACCTATCCCAAGTAGTATTTGTTTTTTATCTATTACTTTTATGGGTTTTTTGTAGTCAAAAGATTTGTTTTCCTGGAAGTAATTAATATCAACTCTAATTGCTCTTCCTGTTTGCCAAAAATTGATTTGTTCTTCGGTACTTAAGACAAATGATGAAATGTGATTAAGAGCAGAAAGTGTTGGAATAATGAAATTTTTCGAGTTTTTTTTATCTTTTTCGATATCAGATATTTTTATCGAGTTTTGTTCATCAAAGCCACAAGCTGAAATTCTTTTTAGTTGTAGAAGGCAACCCTCGGAATTAAGAATTTCTCCTAAATCTCTTGCAATTGCTCTTATGTATGTGCCAGCTGAACATTTGATTTTTATTTCTATGATTCCGTTAATTTGGTCCCATTTCATTAAAGTAAGTTCGTCTATTTTTACTTCTCTTGGTGCTAATTCAAAAACTTCGTTTCTGAAAGATTTCTTATAAGCTCTCTCACCATTAACGTGCACACTAGATACTTTCGGCGGGATTTGTTTAATAATTCCTCTAAATCTATTTAAGTATTGATCTAATTCTTCATCACTGATTTTGGGCCAACTTTTTTGATTAATTATTTCACCGTGAATATCATCAGTGTTAGTTCTTATCCCTAATTTAATTTGTCCTATGTATGTTTTACCTTGGGGGAGATATTGAATAAATCTTGTTGCATTGCCTATCGCAATTGGTAATATTCCTATAACTTCTGGATCAAGAGTTCCTGTGTGACCGACCTTTTTTGTATTTAGTAACTTCCTTATTTGTTTAACACAATCATGTGAAGTACATCCTTTATCTTTATTAATTACTAAGAATCCATCTTTAGTTTCCATTTTATATATTAAGAATACTTTGAGAAAGATTTATAACCATCCTATGATTTTGATATTGGAAATTTAGAGAAAGAAATTGAAAAACAATAATTTTATTTTAAAAGAGTTTTTAGACAATGCTTTTAATTTGAAATCACATTTAATGGAATACTTATCTATTAAAGAATATGATTTAGATGGATTCCTTGCAAATGCAAAGATGAATTTGGCAAATTCACATCCTGGAGATGCTTTGAATGATGTTTCGGATTTTTATACTGAAATAGTTGGAGATCGGCATGTAGCTGATTTAGCTGCTTGGCATATCACAAGCAAGGACTACATCGCTGATACTTTAAAACTTCAGCAGAGATTTTCTAGAGATTTGGTTTTAGATTTTGGAGGGGGAATTGGAACGCATGCCTTAGCTAATGCTATGTCTTCAAAAGTTGAGCATGTTTTTTTTGTAGATATTAATGAGACAAATAGAAACTTTGTTGAATACAGGGCAAAGAAATTAGGAGTCGAAAAAAAACTTACTTTTTGCAAGACAATTCAAGATACACAAATATCTAAATTTGATTCGATAGTTTGCCTTGATGTTTTGGAACATCTTGCTGATCCAGCTTCACAAATTGAGATTTTCAATGAGTTTATGGATTCTAATTCTATTGCTTTATTTAATTGGTATTTTTTCAAAGGAGAAAAAAATGAATATCCGTTTCATATCGACGACATTCAAATTGTTGAAAAATTTTTTGAGACTCTTCAATCAAATTTTTTAGAAGTATTTCATCCTATTCTTATAACTACAAGAGCTTATAAGAAAATTAGATAACTATATTAACTCTTTTTCTATTTCTTAAATTTCTTTTAATGCTTTCGAAACTTACTGTTCCTTCTTTGAGCGCAAAAAGGGTGTCATCTTTACCTTTCCCAACATTATTTCCGGGAAGGAATGAGGTACCTCTTTGACGAATTAAAATTGATCCGGCAGTTACTTTTTCTCCTCCATAAGCTTTAACACCCAATCTTTTGGAATTTGAATCTCTTCCGTTTCTAGTAGAACCTGTTCCTTTTTTATGTGCCATTAGAAGTGTTTAATTTGTAGATTTTTCTGATTTTGGTTTAGTCTCTTTTTTGACAGTTTCCTTTTTAGAAGCAGACTTGGGAGCGCTTTTACCAATTGTTATAGATTTTACCATAACTCTTGTAAGTTCTTGTCTGTGACCCATCTTTCTTCTTGTCTTTTTTTTTGGACGCATCTTGTATACAAGAATTTTCTTATCTCTTCTATGAGAGACTACTTCTAATTCAATTTTTGCATCTTTAACGTAAGGTTTGCCAACAGTAATAGAATCTTTGTCTTTTAAAAGTAAAACTTTTTCAAGTGTTATCTTGTCTTTCTCTTTTGCATTTAACCTGTCTATGTCATAGTATCTATCAACTTCGAACCAAAATTGTTGGCCTGAAGTTTCTGCTATTGCATACAATTCATTACTTTTAGAAGAATTGTCAGAGGAGTTTTTAGAATTTGTCATATCTTAAAGACGCTAATAGGCTCAAATTAAAAATTTGATTAAGCCCAATAAGCAATCATAATAGTTTGTTTATTTTCTTATTTTGTAGTGTAATAAGTCAAGGGTTGTTTTAAATCTTTTATATCAATTCAGGAACTATAACGATGGCAGCAAGGAAAACATATATTTTAAAACTCTATGTTGCTGGAAATACTCCTAATTCGATGAGAGCTTTAAATACCTTAAGAGAAATTTTAGATAATGAATTCAAAGGAGTTTATGCTTTGAAGGTTATCGATGTACTTAAGCAACCACAACTTGCAGAAGAAGATAAAATTTTAGCCACTCCAACGTTAGCTAAAATTTTACCTCCACCAGTTAGAAAAATAATAGGTGATCTTTCAGATAGAGAGAAAGTTTTAATTGGTTTAGATCTACTTTTTGATGAATTAACTGAAACTGAATATAGTGGAGATAAGTAATATATATAAAACTTTTAAAATTAAAAATAAAATTCAAAATTTATCTTATTTTTGTTTAACTAGCACAGAACTATGAATGATAAGAAATTTGGCAAATCAAATAAAATGCAAGTACAAAAATTACCAACTGGAATAGAAGGTTTTGATGATGTTTGTAGGGGTGGGTTGCCTGTATCTCGAAGTACACTCGTTAGTGGCACCTCAGGAACTGGTAAAACTGTTTTTTCTCTGCAATATTTACACCATGGAATTTGTAATTTTGATGAGGCTGGAATCTTTGTGACATTTGAGGAATCACCTTTAGATATTATTAGAAATGCCGCAAGTTTTGGTTGGGATTTACAAGAATTAATTGATCAAAATAAACTTTTTATTTTGGATGCTTCTCCTGATCCTGATGGTCAGGATGTTGCAGGAAACTTTGACTTGTCTGGTCTTATTGAGAGAATTAGTTATGCAATTAGAAAATATAAAGCTAAAAGAGTTGCAATAGATTCAATAACTGCGGTCTTTCAACAGTATGATGCTATTTACGTTGTTAGAAGAGAGATATTTAGATTGATAGCAAGATTAAAAGAAATAGGTGTGACAACAGTTATGACTACAGAAAGGGTGGATGATTACGGACCAATTGCTAGATATGGAGTAGAAGAATTTGTATCAGATAATGTTGTCTTATTAAGAAATGTGCTTGAGTCAGAGAAGAGAAGAAGAACTCTAGAAGTTTTGAAGTTAAGGGGTACTGTCCATATGAAAGGTGAATATCCATTTACTATGGGAATGGATGGAATAAGTGTGTTTGCCCTAGGAGCAATGAGATTAACTCAGAGATCCTCAAATATTAGGATTAGCTCTGGAGTTAAAGATCTTGATGATATGTGCGGTGGAGGATATTTTCAAGATTCCATCATTCTCGCTACTGGAGCTACTGGTACAGGCAAAACAATGCTTGTATCAAAATTTGTTGAAGATGCTTATAACAATAATGAAAGAGCAATACTTTTTGCATATGAAGAATCCAGAGCTCAATTACTTAGGAATGCGACTAGCTGGGGAATAGATTTTGAAAAAATGGAAAGTGATGGTTTATTGAAAATTATATGTGCATATCCTGAGTCAACTGGTTTAGAAGATCACTTACAAATTATAAAAACGCAAATTAATCAATTTAAACCAAAAAGAATGGCAATTGATTCTCTCTCTGCATTAGCCAGAGGTGTAAGTTTGAATGCATTTAGACAATTTGTAATTGCTGTTACTGGTTATACAAAACAAGAGGAGATAGCAGGCTTTTTTACTAATACTGCAGAAGAATTTATGGGTAGTCATTCTATAACTGATTCACATATCTCAACTATTACAGATACCATATTGTTGCTTCAATATGTAGAAATAAAAGGTGAGATGGCACGAGCATTAAATGTCTTTAAAATGCGTGGATCATGGCATGATAAAAGAATAAGAGAATTTATCATTACAAATAGTGGCCCAGAAATAAAAGATTCTTTTTCTAATTTCGAACAAATATTTAGTGGTGCTCCTCACCGAGTTGTCCCTGATCAAAATGTCCAAAATGTTTTTAAAGGATTAGATAATAATTAGATAATTTCTTTAATTTCAGAACCTGAAAAAGAATCTGAATTATTAATAGCTTTTGTCAATAGTTCATCTTTATCAGATTGTGCTAAGGCTAAATCAAACCAGAAGGTTGTTCCTACTCCTAATTCACTAGCCATACGAATCTCGCCACCGTGTTTTTCAATTATCCCCCGCACTATAGATAAACCTAAACCGGTGCCTTGCTCAGTATGAACAGAATTCTCTACTCTATAAAAACGATCAAATATCTTTTCTTGATCAGCCTGCGATATTCCTGAGCCAGTATCAGCAATCTCAATTCTCACTTTTGGGAGTGGTGAAACTAATTCACATTGAGGGGCTCCATCATTTTTAATACTTGGAGGGAAAGCTGGACAGGAATCTGGCCAAGTATAAGCTCGTATAATAAGAGAGCTGTTTTTAGGACTGAATTTTAATCCATTACCCAGCAAATTATCAAAAACCTGTAGAAGCAAATCAAAATTTCCAAGAATTGGAGGAATAGTTTCCTCTATATCATGAGCTAATGAAACATTTTTTTCTGTAGCATTAAGTCTATAATTTCTAAGGGTTTGTTCTATTGCTGGTTTTATGTCCATTTGCTCAAGCTGAATAATTTTCCCAGACTCCAATCTTGATAAATCTAATACATCATTTACAAGTCTTGTTAACCTATCAGTCTCTGAATTAGCAATGCCCAAAAATTCTATTTGTTCTTCATCAGAAAGCTGATCTTTCAAATCATGTAAGGTCTCTACGTAACTTTTGATATTAAAAAGCGGTGTCCTTAATTCGTGCGAAACATTACTAATAAATCTATTTTGTGCAGCATTAAGTTCAACTTCTCTTGTTAAATCTTGGATAGTTACAGCAATACCTTTTAATTCAACTTTATTTGTATCTAAAACTGATTGCAAGACAATTCTCAAGGTTCTTGCGGGTTCTCCTAAACTAAATCTTAAATCGTCCTTCTCCTTTTCTCTGTTTAAAATAGACTCTATATTCGTATGCAAGTCGTTAGATAAAATCTCGGGGATTTCATTTAAAAAATGTTTACCCTCTAATAATCTTCCTTCCCAACGAAATAATCTCTTTGCTGTTGGATTAGTAAGTACAATTTTTCCTTGTGAATCCAATAATATGGCACCGTCAGCCATTGTAGCTATAAGAGATTGCTGTTTGATTTGTGCCGCTTTTAATTCTTCTATATTAGCTTCGTCATAATTTTCTAACTGTGTGGCCATTCGGTTAAATCCATTTAAGAGTTCTCCTAGATCACCTGTCATAGGTAAAGAAATTCTAGACTTGAAATTTCCTCTTGAAATTTCTCTGACACCTCTTACTAACTCTCTTACTGGTCTTGTTATTGTTAATGCATTAAATACAGCTCCAAGTATTACTAAAACCCAAATAGAGATAAAAACTGCAATGGTTACTTCTCTAGTTAAGGCAGCACTGGCTAATGCTTTTTTATTAGGGGTGACTCCCAAAGCTAAAGTTCCAAGATATTTGCCTTTCCATAACATAGGGACAAATACATCTGTTACTTGACCTTGCGGCGTCGCATGTTGCCTAACTAAAGGGAATTGTGGTCTCTTCTTTAATTCTGAAGGGAGTTTTAATTTTCGAGTAAGTTGATACTGACTGTCTGAGCTTGTCGGTGTTGCACTGATCGGTATCCCAAGTTGAACAATATCCTCAGCATCAGTAAAAAATATATAGCGCAAGTTTCGACTTGATCTCCAAAACTTTTCAGCAACATTTGAAATTTCTTTTTTTTGGTTATTAGCAACTAATTCTGTAACATTCCCAGATAACAATAAGCCAAGGTCTCTAGCGTATCTAGTATCATTCATTCCTGCATCTCTTTGAATGCTATTTAACGCAAAAAAAGTTATTCCTGTCATTAGCAGACTTACTACAAGAGTTGCTATTGCTAACAACTTTGTTCTTAAACTGAACCCGCTCCACCAAGCTAGGATTCCATTAATCCAATAGTTACTATTCAAATCTTCAATATCATTGATGTTATATTTTCTACTTTCTCGATTATTGGTATCGACCATAAAATTAATTCTCCCAAGAAAAGTTTTTTCTGACTTGATGGCCTATGTCATTTCTGAAGTAAATACCATCAAAATGAATTTCTTTTAAATTTTTATATGCTTTTTCAAAAACCATATCAAAATCTTTATCTTGACAGACAATACTTAAAACTCTCCCCCCATTAGTTAATAACTTGCCATTTTTACTTAAAGAAGTACCGGAGTCGAAGATTTGACAATCATCAGAGTCGATCTTACCAATTTTTATTTGAAAGCCGGTTTTATATTCTTGCGGATAACCTTTGGAGGTCGCTATTACACAACCACTAACCTTATCAGAAGTATTGATTTTTTCATGACCAGTCAAATTTCCCATTGAGCATTTTTCTAAAAGAAATACAAAATTTTGATCCATCAACGGCATTATTGTTTGGCATTCTGGATCACCAAATCTACAATTATATTCTATAACTTTGGGTCCGGATTTTGTGATCATTAACCCAAAATAAATTACGCCTTTATAATCAATATTTCTTTTATTAAGTTCATTTATTGTCGGTTCAATTATCTCTTTAATAATTCTATCAAGGTAATCTTCTGTTATTAGTGGCGCCGGAGAATAAGCTCCCATACCGCCTGTATTTGGTCCTTTATCTTTCTCGTTAAGTCGTTTGTGATCTTGGGCGGTTGGAAGTAATGTATATCGCTCACCATCGCATAAAGCAAAAACTGAAACTTCTGGTCCTTGAATTTTTTCTTCTAGGACAACTATACTCCCAGATTTGCCAAATCTACCATTAAAAATTGACTCTGCGGCTTTAAAGCATTCATCTTTTGAATTTGGAATAAAAACACCTTTACCTGAAGCTAGACCATCAGCTTTTACTACCAGTGGAATTGATGATAAATTGATAATTTTTTTTGCTTCTTCCAGAGAATTGACTTTCCAAAAGTTTGCAGTTGGAATATTTGCTTCTTGCATAAATTCCTTAGCCCAAGATTTGCTGAATTCTAATTTTGCTCCATCTTTATTAGGACCAAATACTTTAAAATCCCTTTTGCGAAGAAAATCAGCTAATCCATTTGCCAGAGGTATTTCTGGTCCGATTACTACTAAATCTATCTTGAGAAAATCAAGCTTTTCTACAAGTAGATTTTTATTATTTATATCAATTTCTATTCTTTTACATTTACTAATTCTTTCTGAACCAGCGTTACCAGGTATTAAATAAACTTTTTTAACTAATTTATTTTTTTGAATAGCCCAAGCTAGAGAGTTTTCTCTTCCCCCATTCCCAATTATTAAGATATTTTCTAACCTATTAAAGCTTCTTGATCTTGGTAAATGATTTCCCATATTTGTTATTTTAATGTTAGAAGGTTTCGATGGATAATCAGTTAAAATGAAATAAAATCACTTGAAATTGATCTCTAATAATTATGTTAATTACAAAAAAGTACTTTAGTAATCATAATGAGGTTTTAAATTAATGAACAATAAATTTGAGTTGATTTATGAAGGCAAGGCAAAAAAAGTATTTGCTCATCATGATGTAGATAAAGTAAAAATTGAATTTAAAGATGATGCTACAGCTTTTAATGCGTTGAAAAAAGAAAAATTTGAAGGTAAAGGCAAACTTAATTGCCTAATTAGTGCAAGAATTTTTGAGATTCTGATTAAGAAGAATATTCCAACTCATTTTATTGAACTTGAAAATGAAATTACAATGATTGCAAAAAAAATAAAAGTAATTCCATTAGAAATTGTCCTAAGAAATACTGCTTATGGTTCTTTGTGTAGACAAACGACTATTAAACCTGGAACTTTCTTACCAAAACCATTAATTGATATCTATCTTAAAAATGATGAACTTAATGATCCCCTTATTACAAAAGATAGAATTGAATTAATGAACATATTAAGCTCTGATGATTTAGAGTTAATAATAAATCTAACTTTAAAAATTAACGAAATCCTGAAAAGTTTTTTTAAAAATATTCAACTTCAACTTGTGGATTTTAAGTTGGAGTTTGGTTATGATTTTAGAAATAACATTCTTCTAGGGGATGAAATAAGTCCTGATAATTGTAGATTGTGGGATCTAAAGCCAAAAACTGATACAATTGTAAGTCTAGACAAAGATAGATTTAGGAATGATTTAGGTGGTCTTATTGAGGCTTATAGTGAAATTCACAGAAGAATAAATGATTTTCTTGAACCTTATTGAATAAATAATGATTTATTTACCTTAAACAAAAGTACTATGCAAAAGCATTTTTTAAAATTTGGAAAGGTTTTCACAAATGTTGCCTGCGCACCCTTTATTTTGATATCAAATAATTCAGAACTGGCTGCAAAGTATTTTTCAAATGAAGTTGATCAATCAATAACAACCTTAGAAATTTCAAATATTAAAAATAATTTATTTCAAGGGATTGATATCAAAAAAGAGGAGAAATTTCTACTTGCAGAAAATAATGAAGGCATTAATAAAGAAAGTGTTCTTATCTCAGAAATAATTATCGAAGGTTGGGAAAATCATCCTGAGGGTAGAAAACTTGAATTGGCTGCATATGATTCTATGAGCATAAAGCCTGGAAGTATCGTTGATAATCGAATTTTAAATCAAGACCTCAATGCCATATATGCTAGTGGGTGGTTTTCAGGAGTTAAAATAAAGCCTCAAGATGGGCCACTAGGCGTGAGATTAATAGTAAATGTGGTGCCTAACCCAATTTTGAAGAAAGTTGAACTTAAACCAATGAACTCTGTATTCTCCAATGAATACGTAGATGATATTTTTAATAATTATTATGGGACAACTCTTAACTTAAATGAACTTCAAAATAAGATAGAAATAATAAAAAAACGTTATGAAGAAAAGGGTTATTCACTAGCTAGAATAACTGGCCCCGATAGAATTTCTGATAACGGAGTAGTAACATTAAAAGTTTCTGAGGGCATCGTATCGGACATAAAATTAAGATTCCCTGGTTCTGATGGTGAATTTGTTATTGATGGGAAACCTAGGAAAGGGAAAACAAAAGACTGGGTAATAAAGAGAGAATTAAAAACAAAACCTGGTTCAATATTTAATAGGAAAATTTTAGAAGCTGATATCAGTAGACTCTATGCCACATCATTATTTGACGATGTAAAGGTTTCTATTGGTCCTGATAATTTAAATCCTGGTCAAGTCATAATTTTTTTAGACTTGAGCGAGCAAAGAACAGGATCATTAACAGGTGGACTTGGTTATAGTAATAGTTCAGGGATCTTCGCCTCAATTGGTTTACAGGAAACAAATGCACTAGGAAGAGCATGGTCTACAAATTTAAATCTAAATTTTGGTGAATATTCAACTACATATAATTTTTCATTAACTGATCCATGGATTAAAGGAGATAAACATAAAACATCTTTTAGAACAAATATTTTTTTAAGTAGAGATTATCCACAAGAATTCATAAGCGAAAACAATGGGCGCATATACGCGGTAAATGATACTACTACTTCAACCTCTGATACTTTTTCATCAATAGTTTTAGAAAAAACAGGAGGTGGATTTTCTTTCTCAAGGCCATTAAATGGTGGAGATCCATTTAAGGTCTCAAAATGGAGAGTTCTTGCAGGAATGAATTTTAAGAAAATAAAAATGATTGATGGAGATGGGAACGAAAAACCCTATGGTGACACAACTCCAACAACAGGAAATAGAAATGATATTATTTGTATTGGATTTACTCCAAATGATGGTTCATGTCCTGCAGAAAATACATTAGTAAGTGTTATAGCGAGTACTTCCAGAAGTAATTTGAACAATTCTGTTAACCCAACTTCAGGAAATAAATTTAGCTTTGGTTCCGAACAATTTTTTTCAATGGGGCAAGATTCTCCAACTTTTAATAGAATGAAAGCCTCATATTCATTTTTTATCCCAACAAAATTAATAAATTTAACAAAGGCATGTAAATCTATCGATGCTTCGAGTGAAGACTGTCCTCAGGCCATTGGATTTCAATTTAAGGCGGGAACTATTCTTGGGGAATTGCCTCCTTACGAAGCATTTTGTATGGGAGGAACATCATCTGTTAGAGGTTGGGGATCTTGTGATTTGTCTGTAAGTAAAAGTTTTGTTGAGGGTACAGCAGAATATAGATTTCCTGTTTGGAGAATGTTATCGGGAGCTATATTCGTAGATGCAGGAAGTGATCTAGGCTCTCAAAAGGATGTTCCTGGAAAACCCGGTAAATTATTGCAGAAATCAGGTTCTGGTTTTTCCCTAGGAGGGGGAATTGGTGTTAAAACACCAATAGGTCCATTAAGATTAGATGTTGCTAGCAAGGACTTAAGTGGGGATTGGAGATATACACTTGGAGTTGGATGGAAGTTTTAAGTGTTTTCTTGGCCTGCTAATTATGATTCTTGCTATACCTTGGCTGGTGTTATCTCTAGAGAGGGTGTAGGCCTGCACAGTGGTGAAAAAACAAGCGTTACAATTTCTTCCTATGAGAAAGAAGGATATTATGTCTCTTTTAAAGATAAACCTAATGAGATTTTTAAGTTAACTCAGGATTTAATTGGAAGTACGATGCTTTGTACGGCTGTAAAATTAGGGGGGAGAAATTTGTATACTATCGAACATTTATTATCTTCAATGGCAGGGTGTGGTTTAAGTTATATTCATATTGAGGTTGATGGGAAAGAGATTCCTCTTTTAGATGGATCGGCAATTCAGTGGGTTAGAGATTTTGAAGAAGTAGGGATTAAAAAAGCACCTAGACCAGATAATTTTTTTCGAGAGATTAATAAATCAATAATTTTAAATAAAGAAGGCTCAGTGATAGCTGCAACTCCTGCTGAAAAAACTACAATTATATCCACTATAAGTTTTGCCTACAAAGCAATCGGAAATCAAACTTTTGTGATTGATTTAAATCCAAAAAATTTTGTCGAAATGATTGCTCCTGCCAGAACATTTGGCTTTAAAGATCAATTTCAAGAGTTAAGTGAACTTGGATTAATTAAAGGCGGGAGTTTGGAAAATGCCCTTGTTTGTGACGGTGATAAATGGGTTAATCCACCATTAAGATTTGATAATGAACCAATAAGACATAAAATTTTAGACCTAATTGGGGACTTGGCTTTGGTAGGGTTACCTAAGGCACAAATTTTAGTTTATAAAGGATCACATTCTTTAAATGCTTTATTGGCCTCATCGCTAAAAAATTAACTTTATCTTTTAATTGTTTTGGAAAAGAACTTAACAAGTGAAAATAATCAACTTTCTTCTGAGCAGATACTAGGTTTGTTACCTCATAGATATCCTTTTGCTCTTGTGGACAAAGTTATAGAGCATATTCCGGGGGAAAGAGCGGTTGCAGTAAAAAATGTAACTATAAATGAGCCTCAATTTCAGGGACATTTTCCTGAGAGACCCTTAATGCCTGGGGTTCTTATTGTTGAATCAATGGCTCAAGTTGGTGGAATAATTGTAACGCAAATGCCCAATCTTCCTAAAGGTCTTTTCGTCTTTGCTGGAATCAATAATGTTAAATTCAGAAAACCAGTTGTGCCTGGAGATCAATTGATAATTTCTTGTGAGTTATTGTCTATTAAAAGACAAAGATTTGGGAAGGTTAAAGGAGAGGTGCATGTTGATGGGAAGTTGGTTTGTGCTGGAGAATTAATGTTTTCATTAGTTGATTAGTTATATGGATAATAAAAATAGTGAATTAAACATAAGCTTTAGTGGTGTAAAAGTGCACCCAAATGCTTTTGTTGATCCAAGTGCCGAATTACATGATGGCGTTATTATCTCTCAAGGAGCTATCGTCGGGCCTAATGTAATTATCGGAAAAGGAACCGAAATAGGACCGAATGCTGTTATTTCAGGAAGAACTCAAATTGGTAAAAACAATAAAGTTTTCCCGAGTGTTTTTATAGGTCTTGATCCCCAAGACCTTAAATATAAAGGAGCCCCTACTGAAGTAATTATCGGAGATAATAATACGTTCAGAGAATGTGTAACTATTAATAAAGCAACTGATGAAGGAGAAAAAACTATTATTGGCAATAATAATTTGTTGATGGCTTACACCCACATTGGCCATAATTGCGAACTTGGTAATAGGATAGTTTTATCAAATAGTGTCCAAGTTGCCGGCCACGTCAAGATTGAAGATAAAGCTATTATCGGTGGCTGTTTAGGTATTCATCAATTTGTCCATATTGGATATTTAGCAATGATTGGAGGAATGACTAGAGTAGATAGAGATGTACCTCCTTTTTGTTTGGCAGAAGGGCATCCAGGAAGATTGAGAGGTTTGAATAGGGTTGGAATTAAAAGAAGTGGTTTAATGGAAAACAAAGAATTTGACTTAAAATTACTTCAAAATACATGGAATCTACTTTTTAAATCTAATGATGTGATTTCAAATTCGTTAGAAAAAGTAATGACAGGAGAATTAGATATCTCATCTTCAAAACTATGTAATTTTTTAAAAGAGTCAATATCTAAAGAGCGACGAGGACCTATGCCTTTAGTGAATTTATGAATAAAAAGATATTTATAAGTACTGGTGAAGTTTCTGGTGATTTGCACGGAAGTTTGTTATCAAAAGCATTATTAGAGGAAGCCAAAACAAAATCTATAGATTTAGAAATTTGCGGTTTAGGTGGGGAAAGGATGAAGAAAGAAGGTGTAAAAATTCTTCAAGATACTACATCAATAAGTGCCATAGGGATTTGGGAGGCTTTACCTCTTATTATTCCAACAATAAGAATTCAAAAAAGGTTTTATAAATTACTGAAGAAATATCCTCCAGATTGCTTAATTCTGATTGACTATATGGGGCCCAATATAAACATTGGAACTAAATTAAAAAGATCGAAGACTAATATTCCAATTTATTACTATATTGCTCCTCAAGAGTGGGCTTGGAGAGTTGGCAATAATACTACAACAAATCTAATAAAATTTTCTGACAAAATTTTTGCGATTTTCAAGAAAGAGGCAGCATTTTATAAAAATCGGGGCGGAAATGTTTTGTGGGTTGGACATCCAATGATTGATTTCATAAAAAAACTTCCCCTAAAGAAAGACGCCAGAACTATTCTGAACCTTCGCCCAAATCAAAACATTCTACTTTTAATGCCCGCATCAAGACCTCAAGAATTACGATATGTACTACCTACTTTCATGAGGGCGGCTAAAAAATTACAACAAAAATATCCAAGTTTGATTATCTATATACCCTCCTGCCGGAGCTCTTTTGATGGAATTTTCAAAAAGGCTTTTAGAAAATATCAAGTCAAAGGACTTGTGATTTCTCAAAAGGATAGTGCAAAATTAAAGCCTTATATTTATTCGCTCACCAAAATCGCTCTTTGTAAATCTGGGACAGTAAACATGGAACTAGCTTTGTATGGAATCCCGCAGATTGTCGGTTATAGAGTGAGTAGGGTTACTGCTTTTATTGCTAAAAAAATTCTCAATTTCAAAGTAAGATTTATTTCCCCTGTAAATTTGTTAGTTAATAAATTAATAATTCCTGAGTTTGTACAGAGAGACTTTGACGAAGAGAAAATCTTCGACAAATCTTGTAGGATTCTGGAGGGGAAGTCAGAAAAAATAAAAATTAAAAAAGGTTATGCTTTTTTAAAAAAAGAATTAGGCGAAGAGGGCGTAGTTCAGAGAACTGCTAAAGAGATTATTAATTCTATTATTTAAACTTTATAATAAAAAAATGAAATATTTCTTACCTCTAGTAATTGCTCTTTCAATTTTTTTTAACCCTCTAAACACTTTGGCAGAGGAATTAATTCTTGCAGGAGGTTGTTTTTGGTGTTTAGAACATGATTTAGAGTCATTAAAAGGGGTAAGTTTTGTGCAAAGTGGCTATTCAGGTGGAGATTTACAAAATCCTACTTACGAAAATCATGAAGGACATCAGGAAGTGGTTTTGGTTAACTATGATTCCAATTTCGTGACTTTACCCGAGATACTTAGGCTCTATTTCAGAAATATTGATCCTTTGGACGCCAATGGTCAATTTTGTGATCGTGGAGATTCTTATAGGCCAGTGATCTTTTTCAAAGATAAAAGTGAGGAAAGTGATGCAAAAAATGCAATTGTTTCAGCATCTAATGAGTTACGGGTGCCATTAGAAAAAATATCTGTAGAACTAAAATCAAAAGGTCAATTTTGGTTGGCTGAAGAATATCATCAGGATTTTGCTGAGAGAAATGAATTAAAATATAAGTTCTATAGATTCTCATGTGGGAGAGATCAGAGGTTGGATAAATTATGGGGGGATAATGCTAGATCCACAAATCTTTGGGCTGAATGATTTTAAATATAATTATTTATTTTTAATCCATTGAACAAGAGTTTTAACTCCAAACCCGGTTGCGCCTGATGGATTAATCCCCTTATTCTTATCAGTCCAACAAGTCCCAGCAATATCAATATGAGCCCATTTAATCTCTTTATCAAAGAATTCCTCTAAAAACAAAGCAGCAGTTATTGAACCACCTGCTCTAGGACCTGTATTTTTCATATCAGCTATATGTGACTTTAAGCCTTCTTTATAAGATTTTTGCAGAGGCATTTGCCATAATTTTTCTCCAGCTTGGGCTGATGCAGCTTTTAGCTCATTAGCTAGACCTTCATTATTGCTCCAGAATCCAGCTACATCATTCCCTAATGCAACAACTATAGCTCCTGTTAAAGTGGCGAGATCTATTATTGAATCCGGTTTTAAATTGGATGCGTAAGTTAAAGCATCAGCTAACGTGAGTCTACCCTCTGCATCAGTGTTATTTATTTCAATTGTCTTACCATTAGATGCTTTAACTACATCTCCAGGATGTACTGCAGATCCATTTATCATGTTTTCGCAAGCTGCCACAATAAAATGTATTTCTAGTCCTTTTGGTTTTATTGCGCCAAGTGCTTTTGCTGCTCCTAAAACTGCAGCGCTTCCGCCCATATCATATTTCATCATCTCAATTTGAGAGGCTCCTACTTTCAGGTTGTATCCTCCAGAATCAAAGGTTAAACCCTTCCCAACAAGAGCAATCTTTTCTTTTATTGGACCCTTTGACTTCAAAGTAAGATGAATAAATTTAGGATCTAGATCAGAACCTTTTGCTACAGCTAAATATGCACCCATTCCTAAATCTTCACATTCTTTTGCCTCTAAAATTTTTACTTCCAAACCATGATCTTTAGCTATTTGAGAAGCTTGTATAGACATTTCCTGAGGTGTAAGACTATTTGGAGGCGCGGCTACAAGTTTTCTGGCAAGTTCTACTCCTTCACATATATTTTCTGTCTCTTCAAAGCTAGTATTCTCAAATTTCTTTAAATTCAAAAACTCTATTTCTTTAAGCACTATCTCTTCATCTTTTTTCTTGTTGAATCTATTGTCCTTATAAGCAGATAATCTTGCTGACTCTGCTAATTGATTAATTTCTAGTTGAGAATTTATTAATTCCCAAGGAAGCAAGATGCTGATTTTTTCATTTTTATCAACATTTTTTCTAATTAGATTTCCTATTGAGTTTTCCATATCACTTTTATTTAGGTCTTTTGATTTTCCAAGACCAACTATGAATAAAGTTTCTAATTTTTGACCTAGAAATTCAAAGCTTAGAGTTTTTCCTTTTTCTCCTTTGAATTTTTTTTGAGCAACTTTTTTTATTAATAATTTTGGGTCAACAACAAATTTTATGTTTTCAAGTTGGCTGGCAATTTCTTCCTCTAAAACTCCAAAAATTAATGAAGCACCTTGCCAGTTATCTAGATTTTTTTGGAATGTGGAAAATTGCATTTGTAAAATGGATTTAATTAACTTTTAGTAATTTGTGAAAGTAGTTGCCCACCTATCTCGGGTTTCTTTATTAAAAGGGGGTAACCATAAATATATCAGTTGCTGCTCTAATTTACGTCTTAATTTTACTTCTTTAGGTACATCTAAGAAGAAACGAATATCTTGGTGACTTGAGAGATTGTTATGGGCTAGGGCTTCTTTATAATTCATGATGTAATTTTTACAGTCATGTTCTCCCTTCCATCTTTTATTGGCTACGTTTGTTTCTCCTATATAAAGGATTATTTTAGAACTTTCCATCGAGTCAATTACAAAATACATTGCTGGACCATTGTGTATGTGTTTATTGGTTCTCCAAAAGTTCAATGATAATGGCTGCAGGGAAAACGGATCAATTTTTCTTTCATTGGGAATTATATTTATAGGAAGACTTGTTTGGTGCAAAGTTTTATTTTGAGCATCTTTTGAAATTTTAAATTGGTGATTATGTATCCTATTTCTCCATTCAGTAATGATTTCTCCTTCGATTTTTAAATTATTTGTTTGTTGAAAATTAATTGATGTATTTACATTTGAACCAAATAATTCAAATTGTCTATTTTGGTTTGAAGTATTATTTACGTTGAATTTTTCCAATATTTTTGAAACATGTCTACTAAATTTAATTCTGAAAAAATATAAATCAAAGAATTATTTATAAACTAAAATTTATTAATGTTCTAATCAATTTAGAAGATTCTTGTTATCTTGTAATTGAGCCTTAATCTTGCGAAGTAAAAAAATAAAAATGGGATTCTTTGAGTCAGACATCGTTCAAGAAGAAGCTAAAAAGCTTTTTACAGATTACCAAGAACTTATGAAACTTGGCTCTGATTATGGAAAATTTGACAGAGAAGGGAAAAAAATGTTTATAAAAAAAATGGAATCCCTTATGGATCGTTATAAGGTTTTTATGAAGAGATTTGAATTGTCTGAAGATTTTCAAGCCAAAATGACAGTAGAACAATTAAAGACACAGTTAAGTCAATTTGGGATTACTCCTGATCAAATGTTCGATCAGATGAATAAAACCTTAATAAGAATGAAGGATGAACTTGATAAAACTTCTTAAATTTAAATGTTAAAGCTTCATGTCAGATAATCTAATATTGCCATCATGGCTGTCAAGAGGAATAGAAGAATATTTCCCAATTAGGGGAACAGATCAAACCTTTTCGGAAATAATTGATCATGCGAAAAAAAATAATAAAAAATTAAGGGTTAAACTCGGGATCGATCCAACTGGAACAGATATTCATCTTGGGCACAGCATATTGTTTAAAAAACTTAGGGCATTCCAAGATAATGGACATACTGCAGTTTTAATTATTGGAGATTTTACTGCTCAAATTGGGGACCCAACAGGAAAAAACAAAACAAGAGTTCAGTTATCGGAAAAACAAGTTAAGGATAATGCAAAAACATACTTAACCCAACTAGGAATGGGTAAGCCAGCTAATGAATCTATTTTAGATTTTGATTCAAAAGATAGAATAGAAATTAGATATAACAGTGAATGGTTAAAAGGATTAAATCTCAATTCGATAATTGAATTAATGGGGAGTGCAACAGTTAGTCAAATGTTAGCTAAGGAGGAATTTAATAAAAGGTACACTTCGCAAGTCCCAATTGCTTTGCATGAATTCTTATATCCACTATTACAAGGTTACGATTCGGTAGTTGTGCAATCAGATATTGAGCTTGGAGGTACAGATCAGAAATTTAATATCGCAATAGGAAGAGATCTTCAAAGATATTTTAAACAAGACCCTCAATTTGGTGTTCTGCTGCCAATTTTGACAGGTTTAGATGGAATTAAGAAGATGAGTAAATCTGAATTTAACACCGTAGGTTTGACTGAAGATCCTCTCTCAATGTATTCAAAATTAGAAAAAGTACCCGACAATTTAATACCTACCTATTTTGAATTACTTACTGAATTAGATTTAAGTTTTCTTGAAAACTCAAATCCTCGTGAATCACAGAGAAGAATGGCTTTAGAAGTTACTACTTTATTCCATGGGGCCGAAGAAGCATTAAAGGCGCAATCAAACTGCGAAAAATTATTCCTTGGACACAAAGAAAAAGTTGGAGAAATTCCAGAGATTTCTTTAAAAGAAGTAGTTTTTCCAGTTAAGTTTTTTTACTTGTTAAGTGCTCTAAAACTTTTCAAATCTAGCAGTGAATCTAAAAGATCTATTAAAGGTGGTGGTGTAAAAATTGATAGTCAGAAATTAATAAATCCTGATTTAGTTTTTAATTCAAAAAATGATTTGGAAGGGAAAATTTTGCAAATTGGAAAAAAAATATTTAAGAGGTTTGAAAACTGAAAATTGATGAATAAAAGATTTAATTCAGAAGATAAAATAATATTGGCAATTGATGGATTAGATTTAAGTCAAGCAAAATTACTTTTGGAAAAATGTCCTAATATTAAGTGGGTGAAAGTTGGGCTAGAGCTTTTTGTTAGGGAAGGTCCAAGAGTTATTGAAATATTAAAAGGTTTAAATAAAAAAATTTTTTTAGACCTAAAATTTCATGATATTCCTAATACCATGCGTGCGGCATGTTTCCAAGTTTCAAAATTAGGGGTTGATATGATTTCTATTCATGCTTCAGCAGGACTAAAAGCTCTAAAGGATTCGAAGAAAGCATCTTTAGAAGGAGCCACCTCAGTTAGTGTTAAACCTCCATTTGTTGTAGGAATAACTGTTTTAACCAGCTTTTCGCTTAAAGATTTTCAAACTGATCTTGATAGAAATAATTCAATTGAAGAAAATGTATTGAGACTTGCAAAATTGTCTTTTAATGCCGGATTAGATGGATGTGTTTGTTCCCCTTGGGAAGTAAAAATGTTGAGATCTATTTATAAGGATAATTTCGAACTTATTACACCAGGCATCAGATTAAATAATGATAATAAAGATGATCAAAATAGAATTATGACTCCCCATAAAGCTTTAGATAATGGAGCTTCTAAGTTAGTCATTGGTAGATCAATATCAAAAGCTATAGATCCTAATAAAGCTCTAATAGAAATATTTAAATCTATTGATTCTGATTAATTTTGGATTCTTCCCCTTTAAGCAATCTTATTATGTTTGTTCTATGTTTCCAGATTACTAATAATGCCACAATTAAACTTATGAAAAAATATGAGTGCATAAATTTACCTAGGTAAAAAAACATAAAAATAGGAAGTAACATTGCAGCTGAAATACTGGATAAAGAAACAAATTTAGTTTTTGTTAGGACTATTAAAAAAATACCAAGAGATGCGAGTCCAACTTTCCAAGAAAGAGCTAAAAACATACCTAATCCAGTTGCAACAGCTTTCCCTCCTTTACCTCCAAGCCATATTGGCCAAATATGTCCTGAGATAGCTGATATTCCTGCTATAACTTCTATTAACCCTTGATCTGTGTAATATTGAGCAATTTTTACTGCAATAAGCCCTTTCCCAACATCAATGATAAATACAAAAAGTGCTGGCCATTTCCCAACATTTCTTAAGACATTTGTGGCACCTGTAGATCCAGAACCTATAGTTCTTAGATCTATATTCTTGAGATATTTTCCAATTAAAAAGCCTGTCGGAAGTGATCCTAAAAGATAACTTGTTAAAATTATTAAGATATTCATAAAGCCTAGTTTAGTTCAAGATCATCGTAAATTTCATTATCTGAACCAGCAAATGCAACCCATAATGGGAATTGAAGTATTGGAATTTCAACAGAGGTTTCTGCTGCATCAATGATAATAAATGGCAATTCTTCATTCGCTTCTAATCTATCAGCTCTCTCGATAACGCCTTCAGGCCTTTCAAAAAGAACAATCCCACTATTAGGTCCAAAGTCATCCCTTGTGAGACCAAGTGAATCTTGAAGAATTCTTCTCCATTCGCCTAATCTTTCAGGCTGCGAAGCTAAAATAAGAGTCTGAAACTGATCTCCATATAATTCTCCAAGAATAGATATTAAACCCGCTGATAACAAGGCATTTTTTTGTCGAGAGCCTCTACTTTCAAGAGAACCTCTTCCGCCCATGTTAAAGAACCAATCATCCATAATTTCTATATCTGATGAATCAAGACTCCGTCTTAATTTCCATGGTTCTGCATAAAAGTCAGGTTGTTCTGTAAAACTTGAAAAGCAACTTTTTATAATCTCTTCATCTGGCTTAAATGTTTCAGAAAGAGCGGGAACATTAACTACATTATTTGTACTATTGTTTTGCTTTTTCTCATCAAGGGGGGAAGGCTTTACGATTATTGGTTGCGAAACTAATTCAAGTTTCTCTACGTTTTGTGAAAGATTCTGCAAAGCTCCAGTTAAGTACTCTTGAAAGCCTTTAACTCTTTTAGCAATATTATCTGACTGTCCTTTGAAATTTGACTCAATATCTTTTTCTATTTCATTTTTTTTTGTTTCTAACTCTTTTATTTCTTTTACTAAATAGTCTTTTTTTGAAACTAGATCTCTAAAAATTTCATTAGAAATTTCATCAAAAGATTTAGTTGATTTATCGTTTTTGGATGTAATTTTTTTATTTTGGGTTGTATTTTTCTTACTAATTTGTTTTGTTTTATCATCTGAAATCGACTTATCTATTATTAATTCCTTTTCAGGATTGTTGTCGGAAATTTCTGTATTGGTCATTTAAATAATTTTGATGATTAAGCAAAGTCTGAATTTTAAGAATTTTTAATTTCCAGGGAGTCAACTTTTTTTATGAGCTCATCTTTTAATTGCTTTGGATTAAATAAAATTGGTAATAAATGAGGACTGGACTTTTCTCTAAAATAAAAAATACCTGGGATTATAGGGAAAAAGAATTTCCATGATATCCAGTTCTTGAATGGAAAAGTTCTTATCTCTTTCCCTAATTGTAAAACGATAAAATCATCATTTGTTATTTTTATTCTTAAGGTGAATGACTGAAGTAATAAAAATAAGCTAAAAGAAGCAAAAACTATTGTTGGCAAAGAACCAATATTCAAAAACAAAAGCATAAAACTTAAAACTATTAGAATGATTGGCAACTGAAATGATGGAGATATTATTACTGGTTCCTCTTTTTTTGATTTAGTGTTAAACATAGGGTCATCCAAATAAAATTTGTGTTAGAAACACATCCATTAAAGATACAGTAACAAGAGTCATTACGACTGCGCCTGTTGTACTTGTTCCAACTTCTTTTGGACCACCTTTAGTTGTAAGTCCATATCCACAAGCAATGATTGAAATAAGTAATCCGAACACTACAGATTTTATTAACATTGAAGTTAAGTCTGTACTGGTTAAACTCACATTACCTGATCTTACGGACGTCCAAAAAACTATTGGAGGAACTTTATAAAAGATTGTGCTCCAAATTTGTCCGCTCCATAAAGCTACAGATAAAAATAAAAGACACTGTATTGGTGACATTATTACCATCGATAGTAACCTTGGGACTACCAAATATTGAACTGGTTCGGTCCTTAACATGGTTATTGCCTCAATTTGTTCTGTGACTTTCATAGTGCCCAGTTGAGCAGCATATGCAGTGGCAACCTTTCCAGTCATTAAAGTAGCAGTTAGAAGAGGAGCCATTTCTCTCGCCATGCCTACTGCTAATAAACCTCCAATTTCACTTGAAACCCCCATGCTTGTAAGTTGTGATGCAACTTGAATATTAAAAACTGTACCTGCGGCAATTCCTGTAATTAATACAATTAACAAACTGCCAGGAC
Source organism: Prochlorococcus sp. MIT 0604 (assembly GCF_000757845.1). Taxonomy (NCBI): domain Bacteria; kingdom Bacillati; phylum Cyanobacteriota; class Cyanophyceae; order Synechococcales; family Prochlorococcaceae; genus Prochlorococcus; species Prochlorococcus sp. MIT 0604. Next base: position 1,371,511 of record NZ_CP007753.1, on the reverse strand, counting down.
CTGACTCCATAAGTTGGTCAAAGAGATCATTTTTGGAAATTTTACCCTTAAAGATAAAATTAATTGCTTGCCCGCCAATGATTAAACTGCTTAGAAGTCTTTTGAAAAAATTAAGGTAATACATATCTTTATATTAGTTTGATATTAATTTCCGATCCCATTTTCTCATAATTAAAAGACCAATTATTACCATTATTGAGGGTATAAAACCAATACATAATCTAATAGTTAATTGTGCTGAGTAGCATTGTTCAATAATGTTTAGACCATCTTTATCAACAAAGCATGATTGATAGCCTGATAAATACAATAAAAATCCTAATAATTGAACACTAAACGCGATACCAATCTTCTGAATAAGTACCATCCAAGCAGTATATAATCCTGCTGGTTTCTCTGGGTCTTCGTCTATTGCATCAGGAAGTAGTGACCAAGGGATAAGAAAAGCGGTTGAAGCTCCAATACCAATAAGACAGATTATAAAAATTAAAAGAATGAACAGAAATATGTTGCTGGCATTTAGGAATAAACTATCTCCAGCTTCTGAAATTTTTGATAATGAAGGTAAAAATAAAGCTGCTGTACATGAAATAATCCACATAATCGCTCCATAGTTTAACGCTGAAATCCTGTTCAATTTATTTGATACTCTGGTCCATATTTGTAAACCCACTAAAGCGCTAATTTGGAAAGGTATGGGGATCCACTTCGCAATATATGTTGGTACGTTCAGTACATCCTCGACATAGATTAACGCTACTGTTTGCATTAATTGTAAGGCGCACCAGAGAAGAATATAGAGCGTAATAACTTTTAGAAATTTTTTATTTCTGAATATTCTTTTGAATTGAAGTGTTATAGCTTCAACTTTTCCTGAAGGCCTTCTTGCTTTTTTTGCGAATGGAGCTAATCCCCAACAAGAAATTAATGTTGCAGCAACTGCAATACATCCGCTTATTTTACCCATTAAAAAATATTCATTATTTGCTGATCCTTCGGAACCTAATACAACTCCAGCAATTATTAAACCAGTTAGTCCTGCGATTATTGAGCCAGTAAATCTAGATGCGTTTAGTCTTGTTCTTATTGCTGTTTTTTCAGAAATTTCAGTAGAAAGAGCTGCGAAAGGAAGATTAATACATGTATAAGCAGTCATTACAATTATAGAAATTATGGCATAGTAAATAGTCTTGGTTAGCACTGAACCAGTGGGTGTCCACCATATCGCAGCTAAAGAGAAACCAAGGGGAACAGATGCTGCTACCATCCAAGGGATTCTTGGCCCCCATCTTGATTTAGTACGATCACTTAACCATCCAATTAACGGATCATTTACTGCATCCCATATCTTTATTAACATTAATAATGATCCTGCAATTATTACTGGTAAACCAGCAGAAATAAAGAATTTGAAAAGAAAAAAACCAAATTGTGTCGCTACTAAACCTGTGCCTGCATCTCCTAGCCCATAAGAGAACATTAATCTTGTTGTTGATCTAGAAATATTTTTTTTCGAGTGTGAATTTTCCAATCTTTTTACTTTGTTTATTGTTTGATAATGTATTATTGCAATGGTAATTCTATTACTTAATGCGGGCGTGGTTTAGTGGTAAAACCTCAGCCTTCCAAGCTGAAGATGCGGGTTCGATTCCCGCCGCCCGCTTTTAGAATAAATTATTTTTTGCCCCAAATACTTCTTCTGAAATGATTAGTAAAGAGCTTCTACTCTTTATTGAAACCGATTTTTCATTAATAGTTAAGGGTTCAAAAATCTCAGACATGCTAGTGTCGATAACTTTTAACCAATTATATTTACATTTCGGCAAGGGGAAATCGATACTTTTTGAATATGCATTTAAACCTATCCAAACCAGAGGACTAGTATTGTCTTTGTTAATGCTAAAGGCAACTGTGTGAGACCAACTACTCCAATCGGGGCTATCTAACTTTGTTCCATGCCAATGATATGTTGGAATATTTTCATTGGTTTGATTATTAGGGAAGAATGATGGATTAAAAATGTTTATAAGTTTTTTTCGGATTTTTATAACGTATTTAAAATAATCTAATAATTCCAAATCTTGTTGACCATGTTCCCAATTCATCCAGCCCAATAAATTATTTTGGCACCAAGAATTGTTATTCCCGCCTTGTGATCTTCCTATTTCATCACCCATAAGTATCATTGGAACACCTTTAGAGATAAGTAAACTAAGAACAAGATTTTTTTGTTGTCTTTTTCTTAAATCATTGATTAATAAGTTCGTAGTTGGTCCCTCAGTACCATGATTCCAAGAATTGTTATGGTTATCTCCATCTCTATTTTGTTCTCTATTTGCAAAATTATGTTTTCTATTGAAAGTTACTAAGTCTTTTAAAGTGAATCCATCATGTGAAGTAATAAAATTTATCGACTTTGGGAAAATATTATCTTCTTTATAAATAGATGGAGAACCTTTTATTTTATCGCTCATATTCCAAGCTGTATCTTTATCCCCCTTCCAAAATCTCCTCAAGTCATCTCTAAAATGACCATTCCAAGTGAAAATATTCTTAGATGGGAAATTACCTAATTTATACAAACCGCCACAATCCCATGGCTCACTTATGAACTTGATATCGATAAGTTCTGGTTCACATTCTATATCTTCAAAAATTGGAGGATTATCAAGCGGTGAAAGATTTTCTCCTCTTGATAGGGCAATTCCTAAATCAAATCTAAAACCATCAACTCCTAATTCACTCGCCCAACATTTTAAAGATTCAATTATTAGTTTTCTAACTAATCCTCTGTTTGCTGCAATAGTATTACCACATCCGGAGACGTCCTGATAATTTTTATCTTTTCCAATAAAGTAATAAAGATTTTCATCTATACCTTTCCAAGATATTGCTGGCCCTTTTGAATCACCTTCGCAAGTGTGATTGTATACAACATCTAAGATGACTTCAATGTCTGCTTTATGACATTCCTCTACAAATCTTCTAAATTCCTCTCTATTCTTTTCGGGGGATTCATTCGAAAGATATTCAAAATGCGGAGTAAACCAATTAATTGGACTATATCCCCAAAAATTTTTTAGACCATTTGGGGCATCAGTAGGATCAAAACAAAAAATTGGAAGTAATTCAATTGTTGTAATACCCAGTTCTTTGAGATAAGGAATTTTTTTTAAAAATTTCTTAAAACAACTTTCATCTTTATCAGTTGATTCAGTGAAAGCTTTGATATGGAGTTCATAAATAATTGTTTGTTCCCAAGAATGTTTCGGTCTTGGATAATCCTTAAAATTAAATAATTTTCTATCGCAAACAACACTTTTAAGACAAGAATTAGTATTTTCTTGATTTTTTAATGCATTTTCTCTTTTATAACTTCTCCATCCGGTAATACCCCTTGAACATGGATCAAGTAATACTTTTTTTTCATAGTTATTATTAATCTCATTATTTTTTTGTTTCACTCTAAAAGCATAAATACAACCTTCATCTAGATTTTTTATTTCCGCATGCCAGTATGGACCTGTATTATGAGTCTGATCTAATTTGAATGTGCTTTTTGGGGAAATAGAGTCCTCTTTCTCAAACAATAAGATTTCTACATATTCTGCATTTGTGGCTACTAAGGAAAAATTAATCCCTTGTGAAGTTCGAGAACTCCCTAAAGGAAATGGTTTACCTTTATTGAGATGAATCACTTTTTCTTTATCATTGATTAGTTAAATATTGAGATAATTTATTTAAATTACTGATATTTGAATAATAGATGCAAAATTTAAAAAAAAAACTCAAATTTAAGGCTTCACTAATCAACTTTATTAGATCTTGGAGAGTATTAATTTTCTAATTAATTACAATTTCTTCATCCATCTGCTCAGTGCATAAAACGATTTATAGAGAAAGTTTAATAACGAGAAAACTAGATTTTTCTTGATTTCAAAATACAAATTGTGTTTTTTCATGTGATGAGAAGGAAATATATCTGAAAATTAATAAAACATAATAAATAGCTCAAATTCTTAAATTTACCCCCCCTTTGACATCTTCCCCCTTTGCTAAATCTAGTTAGATTTTTAGTGCTAAATCTAGTGCCACCAATGCTTTTTGCTGTTCTCTAAATGAATAAGCTATTTTTTATAAATGAAAAAGCGCGGTTATAAGAAATAAATAATGTTGCTAAAAATGTCCCTAAAATTTGTATAAAGCTTTGCGCCGCCGGCATTTTCGGTTGCCGTATTTGTATTTGCTCCATATGATGTGAAAGTTCGAGGTTTAAACTCGATTTAAATCTTTTTTTTAACCCCTAGCTTTAATTTAAATTTCAATGAACAAAGCTGATTTAGTAAATCTTGTTGCAGCTCGTACAGAGCTCACAAAAACGGATGTTTCTTTAGTTGTTGATGCAGCTATAGAAACTATTGTTGATTCAGTAGTGGAAGGCAAAAAAGTCTCTTTACTAGGATTTGGTTCTTTTGAACCAAGAGATCGTTCTGCAAGACAGGGTTTAAACCCTAAGACAGGCGAAAAAATAGCAATACCCGCTAAAAGAGTTCCAACATTCTCTGCAGGTAAACTTTTTAAGGATAGAGTTCAAGGGTAATTTTTTTAATCTATTTCTTCCTTTAATAACAAGGTGCTCTTTTAGGGCATCTTTTTTTTTAAAAATCGCAAAAAGATGTAATTAGCTCAATGCTCAATACTCTTAACGAGCTATCCAAAATTTTAAAATCTTAAGAAGTAATGAAATGTTTAACTATTTTATTCCTTAAATTTTTGTTGTTATCTAATTTTGTTATGGCTGAAACAATACCAACAAAGTCTAAGATTTTAAAACAATCTAGTGATTGTTTTAAAGATTCTCGAACCCAAATATGTAAAGAATTAGTTTCTGAAATAGAAAAACTTCAATTAGTAGTATTTGACCAAAATAGATTCAAATGCCAATCAAGTTTATTGGGGCTGCAAACGGAAATTATTGAAGCTTATTTTTTTAATAATTTCTCAAATGATAGAATTTCATTAATGATCCCATATGTGATTAAAAATTGTTAATTATTAAAATAATTTATTTTTTTGGAATATTATAAATTTGTTATTTAATTTGTAATGGTAAAAGGTTTTTCTGATAATGAAGTTAAGAATAATACTGAAAATACTCAAATAAAAGAACAAAAAGGCTTAGCTGGTTTTCTTAAAGGCAAGAAATTTACTTATACTTTGCCAGGCAAAAAACAAATAAATATTTTTGGATCAATAGTAATAGGCTTAAATATCATTTTAGTATTGCTAGTCATCCTGTATTTAAAGAATCAAGAATTCCATGACTTTGTATTTAATGTTGGACGTTAGCTATATTTTTAGATCGAAAGATTTTATTAGATGATATATTTAAATTTTAGAATATCTTATGAAGGTAGTAAATTTAGTTTCTCAAGTATTTTTTTTGTTGATAACAGTTCTATTTTTGATATATTTTCTAACAGGTTATGACTCTGCTTTCGAGGCAGACCAAATTTGTCATTCATATCTTTCAAGTTACGATAACCCATCGGGAAATTATGGTTGTGACCATGATACTGAGACTCATCAGTGGATACTTTACGAGTCCAATGAAAGTAAAGAACCAGCAAAAATTATTAAGAAATTTAGGTACAAGTTTTTATAAATCAATTTTCTTATAAAAAAACTTTGCAGATATAATAGAAATAACAGCTGTAATTGTGAAAGTAAGATATTGATATATGCTTCCTTCTAAGTAAATTTTATTTTTATATAGAGGAAAATCTACTAAAGATCCTATAGTACCCCAAATAATTACCCAAACAGATATGTATAAGAATACTTTTATTGGATTAGATTTTTTTGCTTGCATTTTTAATTAATACCAAAAATTGAAGAAGTTACAGGTCTGCCGCTAAAAACTAACTCGGTTAATATGAGCATTAAGAATCCGATCATTGCTGCTCTACCATTTACAAGTTCAGCACTGCTATTAAATCCAAAAACATTCTTTACTTCATCTCCTTGATTGTCTACCCATTTTGAGTATTCATTATCAGTTGATGATGCATCAGTAAAATCATCATTTTGATTTTCTATTGAAGAGCCGTTTTCTTTCATAGAGTTTTTATAACTTATTCTAGTAATTTTAAAACTAGTTTATTATTCAATTAAAGTTGAAATTATAAAAAAAATTAAGACAAAAATTATTATCCATAATAATTGTAATCTCAAAATTAATTGACAAATTAATTTAATTTTCTCTCCAGTGCAATTATCTCCATTCGCATTGATCTTTGGCTTTTTAATAATCTCATTTTTATATTTACTTTTTCCACCCAATGTTATTCCAGAAATATAAGCAAATATAGCTTCTGAAATCCCAGCATTAGGCGAATCATATTTTTTACCATCAAGATAGCTTTTTTTTATGATTGATCCATACTCATTAATTTTGGGACTAACTAAAGGTAATGTAATTAAAACTAATCTTGAAGGAACAAACGTAAAAATATCTTCGATTTTTGCACTGAAAAAACCTAAATATTTAAAATAATCATATCTGTAACCTATCATTGAATCTAAAGTACTTATGGCTTTATAAGAAAAACCAAGTGATAAAGGCCCTGGCAGAAAAATTGAAAATTTCATAAAAAAAATTCCAATAAAAATCCAAAATAATGGCCCAAATATTCCATCAACAGAATTCTCGGCAAGACTCTCTGTACTTGATCTCAAAAGATGTTCTAAAGAAGATGAACTTACATCCCTACTAACTATCCTTTGTACCTTCTCTTTGATTATTCTCTTATTTTGGTCATTAATCTCTTCGCGTTCTATTAGCTCTGCAATCTCTTTCACACTTGAAATAAGTCCCTTAGTAGCAATACAACTTGAAAGTCCAAAAAAAATTAGCAATCCACCAAAAAAATTATTACTTGATTGTACATAACTGAGTTCTATCGATTTACCTAAACCAAAACTCATTCCTATGGTGGATATAGCTACTATTAAGCCTCCCCAAAACAATATATTTTTATTTTCCCCAAAATTATTTATGAGGTAATCAGATATTTTTTTTATGTAAAAGCCAATTACTTGAACAGGGTGGATTAAGAATCTTGGATCTCCAATTAATAAATCAAAACCAATCGATCCAAGGAATATTAAAAATAAATTTATTTCAGCCAACTGAACATCGAGCGCAAACCTTTACCTACTTTCTCAATTTCATGTTTTGAGTTCTCTTCTCTTAATTTTGTCATTAAGGGTTTGTTTTTATCGCATTCTTCCACAAAATTCTTAGCGAAAGTTCCATCTTGAATATCTTTTAGAATTTTCTGCATTTCTTTTTTTGTATCACTATTTATTAGTCTTTTACCACTTACATAATCTCCATATTCTGCAGTATTTGAAATGGAATCTCTCATTTGAGATAAGCCTCCCTTCACCATTAAATCAACGATAAGTTTAACTTCATGTAAGCATTCGAAGTAAGCCAGTTCAGGTTGATATCCTGCCTCTACAAGAGTTTCGAAGCCTGATTTGACGAGTTCTGATAATCCTCCGCACAAGACAGCTTGTTCGCCAAATAAGTCAGTTTCTGTTTCTTCTTTGAAGTTTGTTTCAAGAATTCCTGCTCTCGTTCCGCCAATCCCTTTAGCGTAAGCCATAGCCAATGATCTTGCACTCCCAGAAGAATCTTGCTCTACTGCAAACAATGCTGGAACTCCTTGACCATTCTGATATTCCCAACGAACAGTGTGTCCGGGTCCTTTTGGGGCAATCATTACAACATCTACAAAACTAGGAGGTTTGATAAGTCCGAATCTTATATTGAAGCCATGAGCAAAACTTAATATCTTTCCTTCTTTTAAGTTTGGTTCTATTTCTTTAAGATAAACATCTTTCTGAAACTCATCTGGAAGGAGAATCATAATCCAGTCTGCTTTTTCGCAAGCTTCAGAAACACTGAAAACTTCTAGACCATCGCTAATAGCTTTGCTTTCAGACTTACTTCCTTTATATAATCCTACAATCACATCCATACCACTATCTTTGAGATTTAGGGCATGTGCATGTCCTTGTGAACCATATCCAATAATTGCTATTGTTTTATTATTTAAAAGACTTAGATCTGCATCTGTGTCGTAAAAGAGTTGGGTCATTAGTTGTAGCTTCTTTGCATTTGATAGTTAATATTTTAGACATTAAAGGTGTAAATTAACCAAAAAATTATTAATTTAAAATTGAAATTTAAAATATTTATTTAGAAAATTTAAGGTTGATTTGCTTCGCTTGGATGGGTGATTACTCTATCTATTAAGCCATAGTTTTTTGCCTCTTCCGCACTTAGAAAATAATCTCTATCAGTATCCTTTTCAATTTTCTTAAATGATTGGCCTGTCATATCTGCCATAGACATATTTAACATATCTTTAATTCTTAAAATTTCTTTAGCTTCAATTTCAATATCGCTTGCTTGTCGTTGAGATGTTCCACCTAGGGGTTGATGAATCATTATTCTACTGTGTGGTAAAGCAACTCTTTTACCTTTTGTGCCAGCGGCCAAAAGGAACGCTCCCATGGAGGCTGCAAGCCCTACGCAGATTGTCACCACGTCACTTTTTACATATTTAATAGTATCGTAAATAGCCAATCCAGCAGTTACTGATCCTCCTGGACTATTTATATATAAGTAGATAGGTTTGGAGTTGTCATCTGAATCAAGATAAAGCATTTGTGCAACTAGGCTATTAGCAATACCATCATTAACTTCTTGTCCCAGAAAAAGAATTCTTTCTACACCTAGTCTTGTATATATGTCAACCCATCTTTCATATTGACTTCCGGGAAGTCTGTAAGGCACGCTTGGAGTTCCTATTGGCATGATTTTAAAGTAGTTGTTTGTGTGAGTTAAATTTTATTTGGTAAATCTTTTTGGCTATTTAGTATTCTATCTATAACTCCATAATCGAGAGCTTCTTGTGGGTTAAGATAGCTCATCCTATCAGAGTCTTTAGAGAGTTCTTCTATAGTTTTCCCAGTATTACGAGAGAGAATCTCAAGCATTGATTTTTTATTTTTCAAGACTTCCTCAGCTCTTATTTGGATATCAGTTGCTTGACCTCTTGCTCCGCTTATAGGTTGATGTAAAACAATAGAGGCGTGCGGCAGAGCAGCTCTTTGCCCTTTAGTACCAGAAGAAAGAATAACTGCAGCTGTACCCATAGCTTGTCCAATACAGATTGTATGTACTGGGGGCTTAATGTAGCTTATGGTATCGCAAATAGCGAAAGCTTCTGTTTCGAACCCAACTGCGTCACCAGTATACCAACTTGTCCCAGTTGAATTTATATAGAAATAGATTGGTTTTTCTGGATCTTCAAACTCTAGATAAAGAAGTTGAGCAATTATTAGCTCAGTAACATCCATTCCTAATTGTCTTTTTGCATCATCATCAGAAAATAATGGTAAACCAAGATAGACAATTCTCTCTTTAAGTAAAAGAGAGGGAAGATCAGGGGGAGGAGTCCTCATAACGGTATTTTCGCCGTAATAAGGAGCAGATACAGTCATTTGTATCACCGAATTAAGATTGAACTGATTCTAGCTAGATTTAGCCCTGTGTCGCTGGTGATTTAAAAGATTTGTTCGACTCGGGATTATTTATAAGTTTCCCAAAGACCATTCTTCCGGTGGGAGTTTGTAATGCTCCTGTGATAATAATATCTAATCTGCTTCCTACAAAATTCTTTGCCTCATCAATAACAACCATTGTTCCGTCGTCTAAATATCCAATACCTTGCATTTTTTCTTTGCCTTCTCTCACGATTTTAATATTAAGTGATTCTCCTGGTTGTACTTCTGGCCTTAAAGCAATAACCAAATCACTCAAATTCATAACTTTTAATTCTTTAACTTCAGCAATCTGAGAAAGATTATAATCAGCCGTAATTAAAGTTCCTGTCATATCTTCAGTAATTTTCAAGAGTTTTTCATCTACCCCATTGCCTTCATACTTTGTTGGGTTTATTACAAGTCTTCTTCCATATAAATCTCTTAATTCTTTTAATAACTTGAGACCTCTTCTGCCTTTCGACCTTTTTTCATTACTGCTTGAGTCAGCTAAAGTTTGTAATTCGTCAATTACACTTTGAGCAACAATTAATTGCCCTTCCAATAAACCGCAACTTAATAGGCCATTGATTCTTCCATCAATAATCACGCTAGTATCTAGAATTTTTGGACTTGCGGCAGGAAGGATTCCTTCATTGACTAGATAAGCATCAGTATTATTTGGATTAAATAATCTCAATAATGTCCTTCCATGGGTATCTGCTAACTTATAACCAAGCGCGCCAAAGAAAATGTTGCTTAATATAGCAGCTAAGGGTTTTGCGAAAAAAACCTCTCTAGGGAAGGGGATTAATAGTATTGGAGCAAGTAGGAGATTCGCAACTAGTAATCCCAAAATTAATCCAACCGACCTACTTATTAGTAAGTCTGTAGGCATGGTTCTTATTTGATCAAGAAACGTCTTTCTAAGTTGAAGGAATACAAAACCAGCCGCTAATCCTACAAAAAAACCTATTATTGCTAAAACAATTCTAAAACCTTCTACATTAGAAACCTGTTTAAGTACGTCTACTGGCAATAAATCAACACCAAGCCATCCTGAAGCAGCCCCAGACAATACAAATAAAATTAATACTAAGATATCTGTCATATCTATAATCTACTAGGATTTATTAATTGAGTAAATAAGGATTTAATTTTTTTCGATCCTTAAAACTTTTTTTGGAGCTTAAAATGAATTTAGATTATGAATAAGTTTCCAAGAAGTGCTTATGTGCACATTCCTTTTTGCCACAGAAGATGCTTTTATTGTGATTTTGCAGTTATTCCATTAGGAAACAAGGTTGAAACTACACAAGGTTATGGAAGTAAAACTGTTAAAGAGTATTTGCACTTTTTATATAAAGAAATATTGTCAATTAAGCATAAATCACCCCTATCGACAATTTATGTAGGAGGTGGTACTCCATCTATTTTGGATCCTATCCAGATAAAAGAATTAATTGATCTTTTTAGAGAAAATTACGGAATTGACTATGGTGCTGAAATTACTATGGAGGTTGACCCAGCTAGCTTTAATAATGATGATCTTTCTGGATTTATAAATGCTGGGATAAATAGATTTAGTCTTGGAGTACAAAGTTTTAATAATCAGATACTTCAAAAGTCGGGAAGGCGACATTTGAAAGAAGATGCTGAAAAATCTTGTTTATGGTTGAAAAGAGAATATGAAGCTGGGGCAATAAAAAGCTGGAGCTTAGATTTAATTCAAAACTTACCACTTAGTGGATATAAAGAATGGCAAGATGACTTGAAAAAAGCTATGACATTTTCACCGCCACATATATCTATCTACGATTTAAATATTGAAAATGGCACTGTTTTTAACAAATTAGTTAATTTAGGAAAATTAAAACTTCCAAGTGATGAAGAAGCTTTTAGAAATAGTGAATCAACTCATTTAATTTTAAAAAACTTAGGTTATGCAAGATATGAAATCTCAAACTATTGCCTCCCGCGGCATCAATCGAGACATAATAGAGTTTATTGGAGTGGTTCAGGCTGGTGGAGTTTTGGTCAAGGTTCCACTAGTTCACCTTGGGGGGAAAAGTTAACTAGACCAAGAGTTAGTAAAGCATATAAAGATTGGGTAATTAGACAATGCGAACTTAATTTAGATTCATCCCTAAACAATAAGGATTTTTTTTACAAAGAACTTGATGAGAAAATAATGTTGAGATTAAGACTCAGAGAGGGTGTAGATCTCAAAGAAGTGTTTAAAGAACAAAACTGGGAAATCAAAAAATTTGAAAGCAATTTTAATAAATTGCTTGAAGAATGGGAAAGATTTCTTGAAAGTGGCTTATTAGTCAGAAAGGGGAATAGATTCTTTCTAAGTGAGCCTAAAGGAATGGAATTAAGTAATCAAGTTCTTATTTCTATGTTTAAGTGGTGGGACAAAATTAATTAAGTCTTTCAGAATCTACCCATTCTTTTAGTTTATCCTTAAATATTTTCTTCCCTTGAATAATCGGTTGGCAAAATGGTGGTTGATCATCGTTGAGGCCTAACAAATCTGCAGTTACTCTTACTTGCCCATCGCAATAATTTCCTGCACCGATACCAATTATGGGAATTGATAAAGAATTTTGTATTTCTTTTGCAAGCAAATCAGGAATATGTTCAAGAACTATTGAAAAACATCCTAATTTTTCAAGAATTGAAGCCTCTTTCTTTATTTTTTCTTGGCTTTCTAAGCTTTCTCCTTGTTTCTTTAATCCAATATTTAAATAGCTTTGTGGTGTAAGACCTATATGACCCATAACAGGGATTCCCATTCTTATCAATCTAGAAATAACTTTTTGTATTTCTGGTTCAGCTCCTTCTACCTTTACAGCTTTTGCATAAGTGCTCTGAATGATTTTCCCTGCATACTCAACTGCCTTATCCTCTCCACATTGGTAAGTCAGAAAAGGCATATCTGAAACGACCAAAGGTTGATCTTCAATTTTCTTTTTAAATCCTCTTGAAACAGCGTTAGTATGATAAATTATGTTTTCTAGAGTTAATGGTAATGTCGATTTATATCCTAAGCAGACCATTGCTAAGGAATCTCCCACTAGGACGAGATCAACATTGGCTTGTTCTGCAATAGATCCTGATATAGAGTCCCATGCAGTTAATGCAATTATTTTTTGAGATTTTTCTTTATATTTAACGAGGTCTGAAGGTAACATAATTATTTCAGTATCTTTTTTAATCAAGAATTGCTAAAATGTTTCTGACTCGGCCTTTCGCGGTTTTAACGCCTAAACCTGGTCAGGACCGGAAGGTAGCAGCCACAAGGGATGCTTGAGGCAGGCGAGATAACCGAGTCACTTTATTTTACCTTTTAATCTATATCTTTTTTATTTTGCCTTAATCTCAAAAACTCAGGGATACTAGCTCCTGATTCTTTATTGTCGGAAAAATTATATAAGGTTTGATTTGATAATCTATTTTTAATTCTTTGTTGATTTAAAGGTTGATTTGTTTCAAAACCAGTGGCAATAACAGTAACTTGTATCTCACCTTCCATTGATTGGTTAACAGCTTGACCAACGATTATATTTGCATCCTTGTCTACGACATCACTAATAACTTCACCAACTGCAGTCACATCGTCAAGAGTCATATCTATTCCTCCAGTTATATTTACAAGACAACCTTTTGCTCCATCAATTCTCCCTGCTTCTAATAACGGACTATTAATCGCAGCTTGAGCTGCCTCCATAGCCCTAGATCGACCAGATCCAATCCCCATTCCAAGAAGTGCTGTACCAGCTTCTGTCATAACTGATCTGACATCAGCAAAGTCAAGATTAACTTCGCCAGGGCGTGTGATTACTTCACTTATACCTTGAACTCCCATTCTTAAAACATCATCAGCATTCCTGAATGCTTCTTGAATAGAGGCACCTGCAGAAACTTCTTTTAAACGATCATTTGGGATCACAATAAGAGTATCAACATTTTCTACTAATCTCGCAATCCCTTCTTCTGCTTGACGCATTCTTCTTTTTCCTTCAAAAGAAAAAGGTTTAGTTACTATGCCAATAGTTAATGCACCGCTTTGCTTTGCTATTTCAGCAACAACTGGAGCTGCTCCTGTGCCGGTACCTCCACCCATTCCTGCAGCTATAAATACCAAGTCAGATCCCTCTAGTGATTGTTGAAGCTCCTCTCTAGATTCTTCCGCGGCCTTTTGACCAATACTTGGGTTACCTCCCGCTCCAAGCCCTCTTGTTAAGTTCTGACCCAATTGCACCCTTCGCTCTGCTGAAGATTGTAATAATGCTTGTGCATCTGTATTGAGAACTCGAAATGATACTCCTTCTAGATCACTATCAATCATTCTGTTTATAGCATTACTTCCACCACCACCAACGCCAATAACTTCTATTTTGGCGTTTTGGCTTGGAAGAATTTCTCTCGATTGATCAAAGTTTGGATTGTTACCGAAGCTCATCTCTTAATAAGGATCTAATACTAGTATTGGGTGCATTATGAACTTACTGAGCTCATCTGTAGGCATTTGTTGAGGAAAATCCTAAAAATATTTATTTATTAAATATTTTGTTTTGAATGCAAAACCCATATCAACACTACAATAATTAAAAAAAATTACTCAAAATCCTTTTTTGAATATTAGGGTTTGAACACTTTTATTTTTGGTTTATCTGGATTAGTAAGATCAATATTATCTATTTTTTTTGAAAATTTATTTTTCTTAAATTCATTTTTTAGATTATTCATGATTTGTAATTGATAGTTGATTAAATTTGGCTTAAATCCTAAGAATATTGTTTTTAAATCTTTTTCCTCAACAGTTAGAAACCCATCGGATGAGAAAGTTATTTTAACTATCTCTAATTCATAATTTTCTATAGCGATAAAAATTTCAGATAACATTTTTTTAAATTTTTCTTTCCATCCAAAAACTTCCATAGTTAAGTTTTTCAAAGTTTTTTCGTCTGCATTTTGTTTGTCAATAAAAATTCCCTCTTTATCAATAAAGCCAGATATTTTTTCGCCGTTTGATATTCTCTCACCGTAAGCTATTGGAATTCTTGAATCAATATGAACTTTCAAACCAAAAGGAAATAATTCTCTATTTACTGAAACATTCTTAAGAGATAAATTTTGTTTTAATTCTTTTTCTAACAAATTAGTTTCAACAAAAATTAGTCGGCTCGGAAAATCTAAAGATGAATTTTTTACTACATCATTCTGCGAAAATAATTTACTACCAGAAATCCTAATGTCGTGAGCATTAACTTTTTTGAAAGTTTTTATGCTTAATAAGCTTGTTAAAAATAAAAATGAAATTAGAAAAAAAAAGCTTCTATTTTTGATTACTTTTTTATTATTCACAAATCACATCGAGCTTTTTCCATAAGTTGGCACATCCATTTTCTCGCTAGCTCTGCATCTGAAAATGGTACATCCATCTCTTTACCATCCCCTACTAATCTCAATCTGCACTTACCCTGAGATTCACTGGTTAAAGGAGCTTCTCCTGAAGTTAGTGCCATTAATTCAACTAATTCCAGTTTCTTTATTGTAAAACAGTCTTTTTCTTCAAATTTACCAGCTTCAAATGCGCTCCACTTTAACTCCCCATCTTTTAAGGACGCTGCACCTGAACTATCTAACTTGCATAGTTCAGAATCACTCGCCCAACTTCTAAAAAGATTTTGCCTTCTTCTTTCTAACCATCCTAGTGCAGTTAATAAAATGAAGATTATAAGTAACGGTAACCAAAGTAATCCATGCAACATTTGATTTAAATTACAAATCTAAAGATATATCTACTAGTTTAGCCACAAGTTGTTCAATTTTTAAACCTGAAGCTTCCCAAAGAATTGGAAACATACTGTTTTTTGTAAAACCAGGAATTGTATTTATTTCATTTAGCAAAATTTTATTTGAAGATTTTTCTAAAAAGAAATCTACTCTTGCAAAACCGAAAATATTTAGTGCTCTACAACTTTTAATAGCAATTTCTTTAATTTCTTTTGCAATTTTAGAATCTATTTCGGCTGGGATAGTTATTTTATTATTGGAGTAATATTTTGAATCATAATCATACCAATCACTTTCGTACTTTACTTCGCCTATCTCTGATGTTAAGAGTTTTGAATTGCCAATTATTCCGCATTCAATCTCCCTTACTCCTAAACCTTCCTCTATTAAAATTCTTGGATCTATTTCCCAGGCTTTTATTAAGGCTTGTGATATTTCTGATTCATTTATTACTTTTGAGATGCCAAGAGATGATCCAGAGTTAGATGGTTTAACAAAAATAGGAAAATTAAATTTATTTAAAATCTCTCTAGTTAATTTATTTTTTACTTCATTATCATTTAGATCTTCATTTTGAACAGCTAGATAATTAACTTGTGGAAGTTTAAGATTAGAGAAAATTGATTTCATCATTATTTTATCCATTCCTAAAGCAGAGCCTAAAATTCCACATCCGACTAAGGGTTTTTTTGTAAATCTCAGTAAGCCATGAATTGATCC
This sequence comes from Prochlorococcus sp. MIT 0604, assembly GCF_000757845.1. Taxonomy (NCBI): domain Bacteria; kingdom Bacillati; phylum Cyanobacteriota; class Cyanophyceae; order Synechococcales; family Prochlorococcaceae; genus Prochlorococcus; species Prochlorococcus sp. MIT 0604. Next base: position 1,355,368 of record NZ_CP007753.1, on the reverse strand, counting down.
GTCTTCTCCATTAAATCCATGTAAAAGAGGAAACCAAACATCAACATTTTGAAATTCAATTCCGTCAAGGAAGTTAATTTTTTCTTGATTAAAAATTTCTTGTTTTTTTATTTTATTGTTTTCAATTTCACCAATTAGGATTTTTTCTGAACTATCACTATCAAGCCAATCTCCATATTTGTTTATGTAAAAGGCTTTAACTTTAAAGCGTTCTTTGTTTATTTCTGAATTAAATGCTTGATAAACTGTTTTCGCAGAGGATATTGATACTTCATGTTCATTGGAATTTCCGCCAAATATTAACCCAATACATTTTTTCTTACCCCTGATCATTTAGAAAAAAAGTCATAAATAAAGTTCGCCTGTTAAAGAAAAAGGTCTTGCTTTATTTATTCTGACATCTATCTCATCACCTAATGAAAAAGTAAAGTCAATGTTCTTGGGAATCTCTACGAAAGTTAATCTATTTGTTCTGGTTCTGCCCATAATTTGCGAGGAATTTTTTGGATTTAAACCCTCAATTAAAACGCTTTCAATATTATTGATATATCTTTGATTTCTACTCCTAGCAGTTTTCTCTACCAAATCATTAATTTCCTGTAATCTAGCTTTTTTTACTTCTTCCGAAAGTTGATTTGACCAAACTGCTGCAGGAGTGTTTGGTCTTGGAGAGTATGCTGCTGTATTCACTTGATCAAAGCCAATTTCTGATATTAGCTTTAATGTATCTAGATATTGTTGTTCGGTTTCTCCTGGGAAAGCAACTATTGCGTCAGCTGTGATTGATGCATCTGGCATTAATGATCTTATATTCTCGATAATCTTTTTATACTTTTTAACAGTGTATCCTCTGGACATTTGCTTTAAAATTTCATCATTTCCACTTTGGAAGGGAATATGGAAATGTTCACAGACTTTATCAAGTTCAAAACAAGCCTGTATCAACCTTTTTGAAAAATATCTTGGATGACTAGTAGCAAATCTTATTCTGCTAATTCCTTTAACATCATGAATATAATATAAAAGATCAGTTAGGGTATTCTCTTTTCTCCCCTCTTTTGTAGTTCCTGGAAGGTCTCTACCATAAGCATCAATGTTCTGACCTAAAAGAGTAATTTCTTTAAAATTATCATCAGCTAATTTTTGGATCTCACTTTTAATTGCATTTGGATATCTTGATTGCTCTTTCCCTCTTACTGAAGGGACTACACAATATGAACATCTTTCATTACATCCATAAATGATATTTACCCAGCCACAAATAGAACTTTCTCTTCTTGCACTTGTAATATCTTCAGAAATGAATGTTTCTTCTGTTGCAGCAACTTGATTTCCTAAATCAACTTTACCCAAAAGATTCTCAAGATTATTTACATGTTGAGGCCCCATGACCAGATCAAGTTCTGGGACTCTTCTCAGTAAGGACTCTCCCTCTTGCTGAGCAAGGCAACCTGCAACAACAAGTTTTAAACTGGGTGTTTTGTGCTTTCTTTTTGCTTGTCTTCCTAGAAAGCTATAAACTTTTTGCTCAGCATTATCTCTGATTGTGCATGTATTGTATAAGACCAAATCGGCATTTAATTCATTATCTGCTCTGGTATATCCCATTTTCTCTAATGTACCAGCCATTCTCTCAGAATCAGCCTTGTTCATTTGGCATCCAAATGTAGTTATCCAATAACTGCCAGTAGTTGAATTCTTTTGAAAAATTTTTTCGTCTGGTTTTGTTTTTGTTAGCACTTTGCTAGGAATTTTTTATGATTCTTTAATTCAAAATTACAAGTTAAATAATTTTGCTGCAATTTTTTTGAGGGCGAGCGAGGGGATTCGAACCCCCGAATAGCGGCGCCACAAGCCGCTGCCTTAACCACTTGGCGACGCCCGCCTCACATTTATAAATTTAACAACTCAAGGGTAATTTTTCATAGTTATTTTTATCTTTTGGCGAAATTTGAATTATTTTCTAATTCAGTAAAGTTTTCTTATGATTTAAAATAAAAGAAAATTTAAAAAATTGAGTAATTCTGGCACAGCTGAGGTTCTTATTCCCAGAAGCCTTTGTTTAATAGAAGATATAGACAACCTCATTATTGATGTGGAGGATTTATGTTCAGTTTCCATTAGTTGGGAGGATGGATTTGTTTCTGAATTAAAGCCTTTAGAAAATAAAGTTACTAAACCAAAAAATATTTTATTCCCAAGATTTGTTGAAACGCATTCGCATTTTGATAAATCATTTACATGGGCAGACTTCCCTAATCTTGAATCAAACTATGGTGGAGCATTATCAGTAAATCTTGAAGAACATAAAACTAGAACTTCAGATAAGGTTCTTGAAAGAGTTGAGAAATCATTAAAACTCGCAATACAAAATGGATACCGAGCTATTAGAAGTCATATTGATACATACAAAAGTCAATCTATTGATATTTGGATTGAACTGTTTAAATTACAAAAAAAATTTTCATCTGAGTTGACTTTACAATTCGTTGCTCTAGCTCCATTGGAATTTTGGGATACTTCTAGAGGAGAAGAATTGGCAAAAATATTTTCCTCTAATGGAGGCATTTTAGGAGGTGTTATTGTACCCCCTTTCAATAAAAAAAATACAAGCAAATTTCTTGCAAAGATGCTTCTTCTTGCGAGTAAATATAAATTAGAAATTGATTTGCATATAGATGAGTCAATTATTGAGCCTGGAGCAGGAATAAAAGTTTTATTAGAAACAATGGAAAATTTAAAAATTAATAGTATTCCTATTACTTGTAGTCATTTGAGTAGTCTTATTTCTTTAAGTCATAGAGAGATTTTAAATTTAGGAGAAAAAATGGCTGAGAAAAACATTAAGGTTATTGCTTTACCCCTAACAAATTTTTGGTTGCTCAATCGAAGTAATAAAACTACATCATTAAAAAGACCAGTTGCGCCAATAAAGCAATTACAAAAATCACATGTGGATGTATCTCTGGGTAGTGATAATGTTCAAGACCCTTGGTATCCATTTAGTAATTTTGACCCTTTTTATATGTTGTCTTGCTCGATACCTATGCTTCAACTAAATCCCTGGGAGAGAATGACTATATCATCTATTTTTTTAGCTCCAAGCAGATTATTAAATTTAAAATGGGATGGTTTAATTAAAAAGGGTTGTCCTGCTGACTTTATAATTCTAGATGCACAAAGATGGGCAGATGTTTTTTCGACTACCTTAAAGAGAAAAGTATATATAAAAGGCGATTTATATTGCTAATCGACTAATTTATATATAAAACACAAGAAATTTTATTAATGACATCAAATAGTCTTAAATTTTTAGACAAATTTAGGGAAGTAAAAAACTTAGAGATTATTGAAAGCCAATCCGACGTTAAAAGACTTTCAAAAGATTTTTATAACTACTCTCCAATCCTTACTGAAAGATTAGACGAATGTATCGCTGATTTGGTGGTAAGACCTACTGATCATAATGCTGTGAAGAAAGTAGCAAAAATTTGTTGGGAATTTTCTATCCCTCTTACTTTACGGGGTTCAGGTACAGGCAATTATGGACAAGCTGTTCCATTGTTTAAAGGAGTTGTAATGCAGATGATTCACTTTAATAAGTTAGAAGAATTTGATCCAGATACAGGTTTTGTGAAAGTACAGTCTGGATGTGTCATGGGAGATTTGAATAAACAATTAGAAAAATATGGAAGAGAATTAAGGTTGCTTCCTAGTACCTGGAAAACCGCTACAATTGGAGGCTTTATAGCAGGTGGGTCAGGAGGTATTGGTTCCATTAGGTGGGGATTTTTAAGAGATCCAGGGAATCTTATCGGTTTAGAGGCAGTGACGATGAATGAAAAACCTGATTTATTAAAATTTGATGCTGAAGAATCAGAACCTTTAAATCATGCTTATGGGACTAATGGAATAATTACTTCTTTATTACTTTCTACTGATATCAAACGTAGGTGGTATTCAATAGTTATTGACTGTATTGAATTTGAAAAAACAATAGAAATATTAAAAACTCTTACAAGCGCCGCAATTGATCTGAAACTAGGAGCAATTCTTGAAGAAGAAATTGTAGATCAAATGCCAAAATGGTTTAAAAGTAATTCTAGAAGCCACAAGATATTAATTCAATCTACTCTTGGAGGAACAAAAACAATCGAGTTGATTTGTAAAAAATTCAAAGTTGAATTTACGCTCCTTGGGGAAGAAGAAAAACTCGTTAATGGAATTTCTGAAGTCGTATGGAACCATACAACTCTTCATATGAGGTCTAGGGATAAAAATTGGACTTATTTACAGATGCTTTTGCCACTTAATAATGAGCTAGAGTTAATTAATTTTTTGAGAAAAAAATGGGGTAAAAAAGTTCTTTGGCATTTAGAGGCAGTTTCTCAACAAGGATCACCGCGATTAGCGGCTTTGCCTGTATTAAAATGGAATGGGATAGATGAATTAAATGAAATAATGGAAGATTGTAAAAAACTTGGCGCGTTTATTTTTAATCCCCATGTTTTAACTGTCGAAGGCGGAGGCTTAGGAGTGGTTGACGCAGATCAAGTTAAAACGAAATTAAAATTTGATCCTAAAGGGCTACTAAATCCAGGTAAATTGGCAGGCTGGGAAATAAAGGAACAATTTAATATTTAAGATTTCTATTTTTTAGCAAACTTAATAAATTCAGCGACTAAAAAAATAGAACCTGTTAAAACAGGATGATTAGGTGGCCATTTTTCTAGGGAAAATAAATACTTAATGGCAAGTTCAAATGTTTTAAATTCAATTATTTTTTGAAAGTCAATTTCTTTAATCTGACAGAGATCATTTAATTGCCAACTAGGTTGGTTTGGCACTGGCACAAGTAATAAGTGATCATTTTCCTTTAGAAGTGTTTTTAACATTGCGTAAATATCTTTTTGTCTTTGGACACCTAAAATCCAATAAATTCCATTTTCTTCATTCTCCCAATAGCTTCGCTCATCAGAGAGTGCTTTTGCAGCGGGATAATTATGCGCACAATCTACAAGAATTTCTTTGTTCAAATAATTTATTATTTCTAGTCTTCCCTTCCAAGCTGTCTTTTTAAGACCTTCAGATATGTGTTTTTCTTTTATATTAAATCCCAAATTATTCAGCGCTTCAATTGCTCCAACAGCCACTGAAGCATTTTGCTTTTGGAAAATCCCTTTTAATCCAAGCTCATAGCTTTTTGAAATTGAATCTTTCCAGATAATTTCCGCTCCAACCTCTTTAACTTTTTCGTTTATTAAATTTTCAACTTCACTATTTTGGTTACATGAGATGACAATTGAGTTTTTTTCAATAACTGCTAATTTTTCTTTGGCAATTTTTTCAATCGTATCTCCAAGAAATTCTTTATGGTCTAAGCCAATATTCCCAATAGCAATTATTGGTCTAGATTTATGGGCTGTTGTCGCGTCTAATCTTCCCCCTAAGCCAGCTTCAAGAATGAGCAATTCAACTTTTTTATTGTCAAAAAAATTTAGTGCGCAGCAAATTATTTTTTCAAAAGGAGTTAATTCAAATGTTGAAAAATTCTTTTCTATTAAGCTATAGATTTTTTCAAAATCAGTTTTGTTGATATTTTTTTTATTAACTCTAATTCTCTCGCATACGTCCAAAAGATGAGGCGATGTCGTAACGCCAAAATTACTTTTAGCTTCAAAAAGTATACTTTCTATGTATGCTGCGATTGATCCTTTCCCATTGGTTCCAATAATTTGTATCGCTGGAATATTCTCGCAAGGATTACCAAGTTTTTGAAGTGCTTTTTTAATTCTTGATAAACCTAACTTGATATTATCCCTTTCATATTTAGGTGATAATAATTCAAAAAATTTTAAATTTGCATTTTTCAAAATTTAAATTGCTATAACTCTCCAAAAATTAAATTCAGCTTATCCAAAAGAATATTAATTTCTCTTCGAGATATAACTAATGGTGGAACAATCCTTACAACGTTTCCTCCTGCCGGAACTACCAGTAACCCTTTATGAAAAGCTTTTAATGTAATTTTTTTTGCATCAACATAATCTTCATTGATCACAAGACCTTGTATTAAACCTAAACCTCTTTTCCCGGTAATAATATTTGGAAATTTTTTTGACAATTCTTCAAATCCAGCACTTAATTGTCCCCCTCTTAGGTAAACATTATTGATAAGATTTCTTCTATTTATTTCTTCTAATACAGTTAGGGCAGCTTTACAGGCGAAAGGGTTCCCCCCAAATGTGCTTGCATGATCTCCTGGACTAAAAATATTGGCTTTTTCTTTTACTAATAAAGCGCCAATTGCATGACCTCCTCCTAATCCTTTAGCAAGGGTGAATCCATCAGGTTCAATTCCTAAATTTTCATAACCCCACATTTTCCCAGTTCGACCTACTCCACTTTGAACCTCATCTAAAATTAGAAGAGAATTATATTTATCACATATATCTCTCAGGTTTTTAAAAAATATTTTACTTCCAGGAATTACGCCACCTTCTCCTTGTATTGGTTCAACTAAAACGCCTGAAATTTTTTGATCATTATTTTCACACTCTTCAAATAATTTTTTTACCGAATCAAAATTGTTAAATTTAAAAAATTTGAAACCTTTAATTAATGGTTCGAAGCCTTTTTGATATTTGGGCTGTCCAGTAGCACTCAATGCCGCTAGCGTCCTTCCATGAAAGCTGGATTCTGCTGCGAGAATAATTGATTCTTTACCCTTATTTATTGTATTACCATATTTTTTAATTAATTTAATTGCTGATTCATTTGCTTCCGCACCACTGTTGCAGAAGAAGACACTTTTAGCACAACTCATATTCGTTAAAGTTCTGCTTAATTGTTCTTGTTCTTCAATGTTGTAGAGATTGGAAATGTGCTGAATCTTTCTTAGTTGGGTTGATAGCCTTCTTCTTAAAACTCTATCGCTATGTCCAAGACTACAAGTTGCTATACCAGCGACTGCATCGAGATACTTTTTACCTTTTTTGTCCCATAGCCAACAACCTTTACCTTTTTTGAAGGATATATCGAATCTACTATAAGTATTCATCAAAGTGGGAGCGGTCGGACTTGAACCGACATACCCGAAGGTGCCGCATTTTGAGTGCGGTGCGTCTACCAATTCCACCACGCTCCCAAGGCTATTGCAAAAATGACTTTTTTATTATAACAAAAATCAACTGATTGACTATTGTTTTTGGCCATGGAATGGGGATCAAGATAACGCTTGTTAATAGCTAATCTTTTCGTTAAAAACATAGAATCATAATCATTGAATTTGCTGACAACAAATAAGATTTGAATGCATTATTTGACATATATGCTACAATTTTGTAGCAAATGTACAATTAAAACCTATTTACGAGAAGTAAACTTCACATTCAGTAATATTATGTTATACTTTAAAAAAAATTAAATGACAAAAATTAAAGCAAAAAAATTATCTTTACAATTCATTCCCTATCTCTTCGTTGTAGTCACTATTTTGACGGCATTTGGATCCAATAGTGGAACATGGGCATGAATGATCTCAAGATTAGTGGCTTAAATAAAGTTTGGTCTAGTCGTTTCTTGGTGTTATTCTTCATATTATTAGGTTGTATTTCACTCATTAATATTGCTTACGTTTAAATACTTTATACTTTTCGTGATTTTTGAGATTTAAGCCGCTTTATATCGAGGAATGTCTGCAGGGTCTGAACTTGTTTTAAATTCCTTACTTGTCAAAGTTTTTTTGTTAAACTCTCTGGTTATTTTTACACCTAATATTTTTAGTTTTGATTCAAAATTTTCATAACCTCTATCCAAATGCTCTAAACCATAAATTATACTAGTGCCTTCTGCTATAATCCCAGCAATTATTAATGCAGCTGAAGACCTCAAATCAGATCCAACTAGATCCATCCCCTTAATTTTTTTTACACCTTTGATATAAGCTGTATTTTTATTTAATTTTATATTTGCCCCCATTTTGTTAAGTAATTGAACATGGTTCATTCTGTTTTCGAAAATTGTTTCAGTTATCTTTGATTGACCATTTGCGATTGCCATTAAAGTTGAAAATGGTGCTTGCAAGTCAGTTGGAAATCCTGGGAAAGGAGCTGTTTTAATATCTACCCCTTTGATCTTATTTCCCTTGATTGTAATGGAATTTCCTTTAATCGTAATTTTACTTCCACTCTCTTGAAGCTTATTCGTGACAGCTTCAAGATGATTAGGAATTACAGGAGAAATTGTTATCGAAGAGGAAGTCGCAGCAGCCGCTATTAAAAAAGTGCCAGCTTCTATTCGATCTGGAATTACTTTATGAGTACAACCACACAGCTTATTAACACCATCAATAATTATTGTTTCTTTGCCAGAGTCGTAAATTTTTGCCCCCATTTTATTTAGCATTTGGCATAAATCCTGAATTTCAGGTTCTCTTGCAGCATTCTCAATCGTAGTTCTTCCATCCGCTAATGATGCGGCCATTATTAAAGTTTCAGTAGCTCCTACGCTTGGGCACTTTAATTTGATATGTGTACCAATTAATCTGCTTTTATCTCCTTTTATATTTGCTTTTACAATTTCTTCTTCAATAAGAATTTCCGCTCCTAGTGCTTTAAGCCCGTTAATGTGCTCATCTATTGGCCTTGAACCAATATTACACCCTCCAGGCAAAGGAACTTTAGCCTCTCCAAATTTACTTAATAGTGGACCGATACAAAAGAAACTTGCTCTTAGTCCATTAACAAGTTCATATGGAAGTTCTTTAATAGAAATATTTTGAGAATCTATCTCTAATTTATTGTTTTTTTCTATTATTTTAACCCCTAAATTTCTAAGGATATTAGCCATTTTTTCAATATCAGTGAGGCGAGGAACATTCTGAAGAACTATTCTTTCATTAGTTAGTAATGACGCAGCAAGTAAAACTAAGGCCGAATTCTTCGCACCACTTATTTCAACGATTCCATTTAATTTGCCTTGGCCAAAAATCTTTAAATTTTGTGATTTAAGATATGACTTCTTTTTGCTTACGCAAATCATTAAGACTTAATTTATTAGATTCATGATGACAAAGGAAAATTATTAAGTCCACCCTATGTAACGTCTTGAATATTAATTAAAAGTGAAAATGTATTTTTTTGATTTCTTGAGAAATAAAAATTTAATAAATAATTGATCAAAATATTTATGTAATTAAAATATAGTTGATAACGAATTTCTCAAATTAATCATAGAAAATACTTTTTTAAAAATAACTAGTAAAAACAATAATCTAGTTAAAAGATTTAGATCATTTAAAAGCGGATCCTCTCGTAAAGATAAAGATTTTTTTTGTATAGAGGGTACGCATCTTATTGAGGAATTGCTGAAGTCTGGAAATTCTCCCTCCAAAATTTTAGTTACTGAAAAATGGCTAAAAAAGAACCAAAATCTTAGTAAACAGTTTGATGAATCATTATTAACTTTGGTTTCAGAAGAGGTTTTAGCTTCTGCGATTTCAACAGTTAATCCAGATGGCATCGCAGCATTAGTAGAAATTTCATCGATACCTAATTATCAATTCAATAGTAATGATGATTTTGTTCTTGTTCTAGATAGGATTCAAGATCCTGGGAATATGGGTAATCTTTTTAGAACTGCTTTAGCTGCTGGTGTTGATGCAATTTTTTTAGCTGGAGGTGCGCATCCATTAAGCCAAAAAGTATTAAGAGCATCAACTGGCGCGGTCTTTAATCTTCCATTTCAAAGATATGAGGGTACTGAAGAAGAAATAATAAATTCTTTATTAAAGTCTTTATCTGAATTATCAAATGAGGGGTTTAAGATTTTTTCCACTAGTAGCTTTAATAAAAGCTCAAAAAACCCTTCAAAACCATACTGGGAAATTGATTGGACTAAGTCTACTGTCTTGATTTTGGGTAATGAAGGTAGAGGTATTCATAAAAAAATTCAAGAAGCTTTTAATGAAACAATTACAATTCCGCATAGTGAGCTTGTAGAATCATTGAATGTGGCTTGTGTTGCAGTTCCGTTATTACTAGAACGAAAAAGAGTCGCATACACCTCTAATAAATAAATAAAAAGTGACTGATTCAAGTTTTGATTTTGATTTAATCGTAATAGGAGCAGGATATGGAGGTTTTGATGCCGCTAAACATGCTGCTGGTAAGGGACTGAAAGTTGCAATAGTAGAGTCTTCTGATATGGGAGGGACTTGTGTTAACAAGGGGTGTGTTCCATCAAAAGCTCTTTTGGCTGCAAGTGGAAAAGTTAGAGAAATAGCTGATTATGAACATTTGGCTAAATTTGGTATTCATGCTTCCCCAGTAAGGTTCGAGAGATCAAAAATTGCAGATCATGCAAATAATTTAGTTTTAAATGTTAGAGAAAATTTAACAAAAACTCTTAAAAGGAGTGGAGTTGAAATTATTTTGGGCATTGGAAGGATTGAGGGAAATCAAAAAGTAGGTGTAAGAGATAAAAACGGAATTGATAAAATTTTCACATGTAAGAATATTGTTATAGCAACAGGCTCTTCTCCTTTTGTGCCCCGAGGAATAACTTTGGATAATAGGACCGTATTTACTAGCGATGATGCGGTTAAACTTGAGTGGCTTCCAAGATGGATAGCAATTATCGGAAGCGGTTATATAGGACTAGAATTTGCTGATGTTTATACCGCGCTTGGTTGTGAAGTTACCATGATCGAGGCTTTGGAGAATATTATGCCAACATTTGATCCAGACATCACTAAAATTGCTAAGAAGAACCTTATTCAAGCAAGAGATATAGACACAAAATCAAATGTCTTTGCGACAAAAATAACACCGGGATGCCCTGTAAAAATAGAACTGACTGATGCAAAATCTAGGGAAGTTGTAGAAACTTTAGAAGTTGACGCTGTACTAGTCGCAACTGGCAGAAGTCCTAATAGTAATAACTTAAATCTTGAGTCGGTTGGTATCGAAACAGTAAAAGGTTTCATTCCTGTAGATGATCAAATGAGAGTTAAGAATGGTGATGAAGTAATACCTAACATTTGGGCTGTTGGAGATGTGACGGGCAAACTAATGCTTGCCCATACAGCTGCAGCGCAGGGTACTATTGCTGTTGATAATATTTGCGGTGGTAATGTCGAAATTAACTATAAAAGTATCCCCGCAGCAACCTTTACTCACCCAGAGATAAGTTCAGTTGGTCTCTCTGAAGTTGAAGCTAAAGAGATATCTACAAAAGAAAATTTTACTTTGGGAGTTGTCAAAAGTTTCTTTAAGGCTAATTCAAAAGCATTGGCTGAATTAGAGAGTGATGGATTGCTAAAGTTGATTTTCAACAAAGATAATGGGAAAGTATTAGGAGCACATATTTTTGGGTTACATGCAGCTGATTTAATTCAAGAAATTTCGAACGCTATTTCAAGGAACCAAGATGTAATTGAATTATCTAAAGAAGTTCATACTCATCCTACTCTTAGTGAAGTAGTTGAGGTCGCATATAAACAGGCGGCTTCTCAAATAAAATAATATCTAAAATTAATGGAGATAAGACGCAGGCCACCTAATCCAACAGTAAGGGTAGAAAATTTAGAATATGCTGTACCTCATAGAGAAGCACAAGCAAAAAACATTCTGGAAGAAATTGTATGGCATAAGGACATTGAAATTAAGAATTTTAAAAAAATAGTTTCTTTAGAAGACATCATAAAAAAGATTGAAAACCTTCCTGCTCCCAAAGATTTTTATAAAAATATCTTGGAGTCAAAAATAAAACCAGGAGTAATTGCTGAAATAAAAAAAGCTAGTCCGAGTAAAGGAGTGATTAGAAAAGATTTTAATCCTGAAGACATAGCAATTTGTTATGAAGGATTAGGTGCATCATGTATATCAGTACTTACCGATCAAAGGTTTTTTCAAGGTAGTTATGAAATACTCGAAACTGTAAGGAAATCAACTAATCTCCCTCTTCTTTGCAAAGATTTTATTATTTCTGCTTATCAGATTTATAAAGCAAGGGTATCTGGTGCTGATGCAATATTATTAATTGCTGCGATTTTAAGTGATGATGATTTAATTTATTTAAAGAAAATAGCTGATAATTTAAAGATGAGTGTTCTTGTTGAAGTCCATAACTCTAATGAATTAGAAAGGATTCTAAAGTTAAAATCTTTTAATTTGATTGGAATAAATAACAGGGACTTAAAGACTTTTAAAACGGATTTAAAAACATCAATAGAATTGATGCATACATATGCAGATATATTTTTAAAACAAAATATTATTCCCATAAGTGAATCCGGAATTAATTGTGCCGAAGATTTAGAATCGCTTAGATCTATTGGAATCATGGGAGTATTAATTGGTGAAACTTTTATGAGAGAAACTGATATTGAACAATCGTTCAAGAAATTATTTAATTCAATTTAATATTGACTTCAAATCGTGCTATAAAATTGAATAAACATAGTTGTACTGAATATATATGCAGGCTGTAATTTTAACAGGTATAGTGGCAGGATTTGTGCATGTAGTTAGTGGCGCTGATCATCTAATTGCAATGGCACCAGCAGCGATTACTAATCCTCAAAAAGCTCTTAAAAATAGTTTCTCATGGGGCTTGGGACATTCTTCAGGAGTCCTCTTGTTAGCTTTTCTAGCGATTTTTATTAAGGATATTACGCCATTAAACAAATTTTCTAGTATGGCCGAATTCTTAGTTGGAATTTCACTTCTAATTGTTGGAGTATTTGCTATAAAAAATTCTTTTCAATTAAGTATTCACTCGCATTCCCATAAGCATGAGAATGGAATTGCCCATCGTCACTTTCACTTTCATGTTAAGGAACAAAAAAATAATAATAAGCACTCTCATGCTTTGACTGGTTTAGGCTTGCTTCACGGTATAGCTGGAGGTTCACATTTTCTTGCAGTTCTTCCTGCTTTAGCACTACCTCTAACAAGCGCTTGCTTATATTTGATTTCATATTTGATTGGTTCACTCATAAGTATGAATCTTTTTACTTGTTTAATATCTTTTACCACCTTTAAAGCAAGTCAAAAATTTATTAAAAGATTAATAGCTGCAGCAGGAGGGCTTTCCTTTTCTTTGGGATTATTTTGGATTCAAAGAAGTGCGTCTGTTTTTTTGAATTAAAAAATTTTTTAATTTAGGAATAATTAATTTAGAGGTGACAATCCCAATTATTTTTTCGTTATTGATTAATCCAAATTTATTACTATCTTCGCTAAATTCAATATTGTCTCCAATAACTTCGACGTTATTTTGATTTACTGAATTTATCCTTTTTATTAGATTTTTATTTTTAAAGGGATGATTAAAAATAACTATTTGTCGATTTTTAAGTATTGATTTATTCTTTTTATATTTTTTAAAAAATACAATATCCCCTTCTTTTAGGTAAGGAAACATCGATTCACCACTAATAATCGCGGTTTTTCTTAAACCTAAAAAAAATAAAATAAAATCAAAAAAGCTTTTGAAAATAACTCTGAGTTAACTAGCTTTTACAAAAGCGTCTGATCTTCCTTTTGAAGCCCAGAAAATATTATGAATTTTTTCTACATAACTCATGAGTTCTTCAGCTTGGGTTAAGTCAATATTAACTTTGCATGCACTGCATAATTTGGCCGCCTTCCAAATGGTTTCATGTAAGTCTGGATAAGTTTCTAAGTGAACTGGTTTAAAGTAATCTGTCCACAAAATTAGAATCTCTTTCTTTGTTTCTTTTGCTTGCTCTTCTTTAACTGCAACATATCTAGAAAATGTATTACTATATGCAGCCCACTCTGCTGAATCAGTGCTAGAAGGGGCTTCTAAAGCAATAAGTTTTTTTGTCATTGATAAAACTGCTTCAGCTGCAACTCTCGTAGATGCTGGGTCGTAAACACCACAAGGACCATCGCAGTGAGCATGGACTGTCATTGGTGATTTTTTATCTAGAAAAGAATTGATGAATTTACTTAACATTTCAAATATTTGGTGTTGTATATATACTACTTGGAGATTAACTAAATTGAAAAGTCTTAGATATTTTTCTTACTTAATTTAATTGACTTTTAATAATTCAACTTCGAATATTAAAGTCGCATTAGCAGGTATTACATTTCCAGCTCCTCTTGATCCGTATCCAAGTTCCGGAGGTATTGTTAATTGTCTTTTGCCTCCAACTTTCATGCCAGCTACACCTTCGTCCCAACCTTTTATTACTCGTCCAGCACCTAAGGGAAAGCTGAATGGAGCTCTTCCGATACTGGTATCAAATTGTGTCCCGTCCTCTAGAGTTCCTGTGTAATTTACAGTAACTGTTTGCCCAGCACTAGCTTCATCTCCTTCCCCGTTGACGATATCTGCAATAATAAGACCACTTTCTGTAGTCCTTGAATTGTTGTCTGATGGTGTTTCTTCTGCCATTGCGAAAAGTATAGGATTTGGATCTGATGGGTCTAGTTCAAATAAATTATTATTTGAGACATTTGATGATTTTGCAACAGGTGTTCTTTGAACTGACTGAGTTTCTGATTCAGCAGCATTAACAACTTGAGGTGAATTAAATTGACTGAAAAGAGTTAATGAAACGCAAAAAACAAAAACTGCAAAACTAATAAAGACTTCTTTCACTTAAATTTTGAAAGTTACTAAAACTTAGTCTACAGAATGAAGGTACAATAAATGAGTGATTATAAATTTAATTTCGTAATTTTAGATTGTTAATCCCAACTCAAATTAAAAGTCTAAGACAATATTTTTACCCTTGTTTAGGAGGGATTTTAGGAGGAATTTCAGTTTCAACTCATTTTTGGCTGATTTTAATGCCGATATCTTTATTTATTTTATGGAAGGGAAGTGAAAGGAGAATAGCAAATTTTTGTTGGGGTTTTTTCTTTGTCTTGATAAGTCATTCTTGGCTTTATGATCTTCATCCATTGACATGGCTTGGGTTTTCATGGCTTGCAAGTTTAATAATTGCCATTTTAATATTATTATTTTGCGCTTTTCTGGGTGGGATATTAGTTTTTTTATGGGGATTGTTAGTTGAAATTATTCTCTGGAAAGAGGATGTTTTCAAAATGAAAATATTATCTTTAACAGTAAAAGTATTTTTTTTATCCTTGACTTGGGGTATTGGTGAACTGATACTTTCTCAAACACCTTTTTTTTGGATAGGTTTAGGAGAGAGTCTCATCCCAGGTGATATTTATCTTGCTGGTTTAGCAAGATGGATTGGTGCAAGTGGTTTATGCGTATTACAAATATTGATTGGATTTTGGATTTTTTATATTCAAGGTAGATGGGAAAGAAAACTTCACTTTAAAAAAATATTTCTTTTGGGACTTTTGGTTTTTATTTTATTACATTTATTTGGAGGTTTAACAACTCCATTAAAAAGAAATTATGAATATCCAGCAGCTATTTGGCAAACTAATATACCAACAAGAGAAAAATTAAAAATAAATGATGAATTTATTGAAGAAAAGCTATCCATCGCTCAAAAATATGCTTTATCAAACAAAGCGAAACTTCTTGTTGCTCCTGAAGGAATTCTATCTAATAATTTTTATTTTTCTAAAGGCATTAAGGTTAATACCTTGTCAGGAGGTTTCAGAAATTCAAATAATGAGTTAAGAAGTTCTTTACTCGGATTTCAAATTGGAGATAAATCTTTTACCTCATTTATAGATAAAAATAGACTTGTTCCAATAGGTGAAAAAATACCTAGATTTCTAGATATTTTTTCAAGAGGATTATCTGCAGTAGGAGGGATTCAACCAGGCTCTGATTCAAGATTTTTTGATACTAAATTTACACCCCCACTAGCAGTAGCTATATGTTACGAAATTAGTGATGGACTAGAAATAAGAAAGGCTATCAATAGCGGTGCAAAACTAATAATAACTGCAGCAAATTTAGATCCATATCCCGCTAAGCTTTATAATCAATTCCTATCTTTGGCTAGATTAAGAAGTATTGAAAATAAGAAAGATAATTTACTAGTATCAAATACAGGCCCTTCGGGCTTAGTTCAAGATGATGGAAAAATAATTAAACTTTTAGATTATGATGTTGAGCGAAATGAAATAGTGTTCCCTAATTTTTCGTCCGAAAAGACTTTCTATACAAAATTTGGAGATAAACCTATTTTGTTTTTGTTTATATTTTTTATGGGATTAAATATCTTTTGGAAAATTAATTAATTAATCCTCCACCTAACAAAATTTCTCCTTTATAAAAAACTGCAGCTTGTCCGGGCGTTACCGAACTTTGACTATCTTCAAAAATTAATTTAAATGTTTTAGTAGGATTATCATTATTTTTCAAAGGGATTAGAGTTCCTTTTACTGGATGACTTCTATATCTGATTTGTGCTTCTACTTCAATCTCTTGCTTAGGTTCTTCGATTGAAACCCAGTTAACCTCACTAATTATTGCTTCTTTATTAAAGAGATCACTTTTACCTGCTACATAAACTATGTTTTTTTTTCTGTCTAAACTTTTTACATATAAAGGTTCCTGCCAAGCAATGCCCAACCCTTTTCTCTGACCTACAGTAAAGTGCTGAATTCCACTGTGCGTCCCAAGGACTTTCCCATTTACATGCACAATTTCTCCTTCTTTGGGTTCTATGTGTTTGTCGATAAATATCTGCATTGATCCATAATGCTCAACTAAACATAAATCTTGACTTTCTGGTTTTTGAGCAGTTCTAAGACCTAATCTGAGGGCTTCCCTTCTTGTATCTTCTTTTTTCATTTCACCAAGAGGAAATTCTAATCTGCTTAGTACTTCTTGGGAAAGAGAATAAAGAAAATAACTTTGGTCTTTGTTTTCGTCAGCACCTCTGAGAAGAAGGAAGTCTTTAAATACAAAGCTCTTGCAATTAAATTTTTCAGCATAAGATGATTTTTTTATCCTTGCGTAATGTCCGGTTGCAATATGAGTAAAGTCTTTTTTGCTTATTGCGTAATTAAGTATCTCGTCAAACTTCACATTCTTGTTACACATCGAACATGGAAGTGGAGTGAATCCTTTCTCATAGCTTTCAGTAGTTTTTTTAATTACCTCTCTTTCGAAAATTTCTCTTGAATCTATTATTTTATGATTAATTCCCAAATCTTCACAAAGGCCAGCAGCATCTACTAATCCTTCAGAACAACAGGAGCCTTGTCCTTTCATTAGCCAAAGAGTTAGTCCCTCAACATTCCAGTCTCTTTCTACAAGAAGAGCAGCTGAAAGGGAACTATCTACGCCACCAGAAAGACCTACAATAATATTTTTCTTCTTTTTAGTTTTATTATTAGAAGAAAAAAAGTTCTCTAATTTTTTATCCTTTTGTGTCTTTAACATGGAAGTTTAAATTTTTGAACAGTTCTTCAATTGCTTTGTACTAATTATGAACGAAATTGTATGGCCAACAATTGATTCTAAACATTTAATTGTTGATTCAAAGCAAATGTTGATAGTAGAGAAAGAAATGTTTTCTGATGGAATGCCACAAGAAGCATTGATGGAAAAAGCTGGTATCCAAATTAGTAGATGGCTCTTAAAAAAGAAACCTCTTCTAAAGAATGGAATAACTGTTTTTATAGGTCCTGGGCATAATGGCGGGGACGGTGCTGTAATAGCTAGAGAGCTTTTTTTGAAAGGTTTTTATGTTCAGGTATGGTGTCCATTCCCGATAAAAAAAACACTGACAAATGATCACCTTCATTATCTTACATCTATTGGTGTCACAAAATTAGTAGAGCCTCCTGATGCAAATAGGAAAGATCTTTGGATTGATGCAGTTTTTGGTAATAATCAAACAAGAAAAGTTGATGATAAATTAATTAAACTATTCAATCAAAAATTTCATAAAAAATCTGGAAAGGTAATAAGTATTGATATTCCTACAGGATTATGTCCTGATAAAGGAGAGCCTTTTTTAGAAGACGCAGTAAAGGCAGACTATACCTTGGCCATTGGTCTTTATAAGATTGGGTTGACCCAAGATTCTGCTTTACCTTTTATTGGAGAATTGCACCATATAGATATTGGGATCCCTACTAGTAAGCTGTCCAAAGTTGAAAAAAGGATTTTTAAGGTTACTTACAAAGATATAAAAAATATTGATTTACCTTCTTTACCAAAAAATTCCAACAAATATCAAAGAGGTAGAACATTAATAATTAGTGGAAGTGAAAAATATCCTGGCGCTGCATATTTAGCACTAAAAGGGGCAATATCAAGTGGAGCCGGTTTTATATCTGCGGTCCTGCCTGAGATAGTTGCTGAATCTATTTGGCAAGTTGCCCCAGAAATAGTTTTAAAAGAAACTATGCAATCTAAACAAAATGGAAATGCATCATTATTTAGTGCATTAAAGAATATTAACTTATCTGCATATGACTCATTAGTAGTAGGTCCAGGAATTGGTATTGATAATGATGATTGGCAAAAATCAAAAGACTACCTTATGGCTTTTGGAGGATTATTGATTTTGGATGCAGATGCTCTTAATAGAATTTCGGAATCTAAGTTAGGCGCAAATTTCTTTTTAGAGAGAAAATTTAAAACATGGATTACACCACATAGCAAAGAATTTCAAAGGTTATTCCCTAATATCACGTCTGATACTAAATTAGGGCTAGCTCATTTTGCCGCAAAAGAATTTAACATTAGTATTTTATTGAAGGGAGCTAACAGCATAGTTGCGGATAATAAGAGAGTATGGCAACTTTTTGGAACCGATTCTCAGACAGCTCGAGCTGGACTAGGTGATCTTTTATCTGGATTTATAGCTGGAAGTTCTGCAATTGATTTAAACTTTTGTAGAAATATAACAACAGATTTTTTTGCTAAATACGTACTTTTGCATTCATTTGCTGCATCAAAGTGCAAAAAAGGTTCAAATGCTTCCGCTATTGGTGACGAATTATCAAAATTAATTAGAAATATAAAAACGAGACAAATATCTTGAAAGAAACAATTTAATAGAGTTATTTATAGTTTTAAACACATAAGTGTACAAATATTACTTGAAATCTGAAGCGCGCATTAAATATTTGGCTATTTCTTTAAAAGTGTAGGAAAGTTTTAATACCTAATTAGGTCAACAATATGGTTTCATCGTTACCAACACAAGCAGAACAACCTAAAAGAAAGAGTAATGATCCAATAAGTTGGTATTTGCAGAACATCGGCAGAGTCCCCTTGTTAACGCCCGCCGAGGAGATTGAATTGGGTAATCAAGTCCAGAAAATGATGATTCTTACAGAAGATGGCCAATTGAATGAAAAGATTAACGAATTTACAACTCAGCAAAAGAGAACAATAAAAATTGGTCGAAGAGCAAAAGAAAGAATGATGAAAGCAAATTTAAGATTAGTTGTCAGTGTGGCAAAAAAATATCAAGGTAAAGGACTAGAACTTCTTGATTTAGTGCAAGAAGGTTCTCTTGGGTTGGAGAGGGCTGTTGAAAAATTTGATCCGACAAGAGGATATAAGTTTTCTACTTATGCTTTTTGGTGGATTAGACAGAGTATGACCAGAGCAATCGCATGTCAATCAAGAACAATCCGTTTACCTGTTCATTTAAGTGAAAGGTTAGCCACCATTAGAAAAGTTAGCAGAGATTTGGCTCATAAACTTGGTGCTATGCCAAGCAGAATTGAAATTGCAGAGGCAATGGAAATTGATGTAGAAGAATTGGATTCTGTTTTGAGACAAGCGTTATCTACGAGCAGTTTAGACGCTCCAGTAAATGGTGATGATGGCAGGAGCTTTTTAGGTGATTTGATTGCAGATAGCAATAATGAAGAACCTTTAGATCAAGTTGAACAAAAAATGCATCAAGAGCAACTAGGGAAGTGGTTAAGTCACTTAAGCGAGCAAGAACAACATGTTCTCAAATTAAGGTTTGGACTTGATGCAAATGAGAGACATACGCTTGCTGAGATCGGAAGGTTATTAGAAGTTTCTAGAGAAAGAGTAAGACAAGTGGAACTTAAAGCCCTAAGAAAATTAAGAAATTTAACTAGAAAATTACCCAGCGGTATTTAATTTAATCCTCGGCCCAAATATACTTAGTTAATTCTTGTGATGGGGGTTCGGGTGCTTCAATAGCATTTTTAACAGACTCAGATATCTCTGTATCAATTTTCTTTTCAATAATTTTTAATTCTTCTTCTGTCGCGAACTTACCATCAATAATTTCTTTGGCTAATTTCTTTATAGGATCTCTTTTCCCCCAAAACTCCTTCTCTTTTTCAGACCTCAATTCATCAGGATCTGCGAGAGAATGCCCTCTGTATCTATAAGTCAAGCATTCTAAAAGTGTTGGCCCTTCTCCTGCTCTAGCTCGCTCAACTGCTCTTTGTGCTGCCCCTCTAACTGCTAATACATCCATTCCATCAACTTCCTCGCCGTGCATACCAAAAGCAGACGCTTTTCTCCAGATTTCAGGATTGCTAGTAGCTCTATCGTGAGCCATCCCGATAGCCCATTTGTTATTTTCAACAACAAAAATTATAGGTAATTTCCATAACTGGGCCATATTTAAACATTCAAAAAACTGCCCATTATTGCAAGTCCCATCCCCAAAGAATGCTGCAGTTACTGCATCACTAGAACTATTACCAGTAACTTCCTTTTTGTATTTACTTGAAAAGGCTGCGCCTAGTGCAACTGGAATTCCCTCTCCAATAAATGCATATCCTCCGAGTAAGTGATGCTCTCTTGAAAATAAATGCATAGATCCACCTCTGCCTTTGCTACAACCTGTAGCTTTACCAAAAAGTTCACTCATTACTTCAAATGAGGGAACACCCGCACTTAGTGCATGAACATGGTCACGATAAGTACTACAAAACCAATCATGTTTTTTCTTCATGGCACCGATTACTCCGGTGCTTATAGCCTCTTGACCGTTATATAAATGAACGAAACCAAACATTTTACCCCTGTAATACATTTCTGCACATTTATCTTCAAACCTTCGACCAAGCGTCATGTCTTCATAAAGAAATAATCCGATTTCTCGATTTAATTCGGCTTTTTTTATATCTTGAAGATTTGAGATTCTCTCTACGTGTGTTTCCAAGAAAAATACCTTAATGAAGTTTTGATTTGTTAACATTCTAAGCTGCGAAGGGCGATTTTCATTATTTTTTTTAATAAGTCTGTTAGACCTTGTGAAAAATTTTTTTAACTTGATAAAATTTGTCTAAGAATTTTCACTAGGATATTTGTTTGGAACTTCCTTTAGACCATTTTCGTTTAATTGGCGTAAGCCCCTCTGCAACTCCTGAGGAAATATTAAGGGCGTTTCAATTGCGATTAGATAAAACACCAAATGTAGGTTTTACTTATGAAGTTTTAACCCAAAGATCTGAGTTGCTTCGTCTCACTGCTGATCTACTTACAGATCCTGAAAGCAGAAGAGAGTACGAAAATTTGTTATTAAATGGGATATCTGGACTCGATTTTTCCTCAAATAGAGAAGTGGCAGGTTTAATACTTCTTTGGGAATCGGGTTCACCAAAAGAAGCTTTTAAAATAACTAGGAAAGCATTACAGCCCCCACAAACTCCAGCTTTAGGAAGTAGTAGAGAAGCTGATTTAACTTTATTGGCCGCTTTAACAGCTAGAGATTCTGCAATTCAAGAACAACAGCTTAGATCTTATTCGACCGCAGCAGACTTTTTACATGAAGGTATACAACTTCTACAAAGAATGGGAAAGCTTGGAGAGATAAGAAAAGAACTTGAAGAAGACTTGGTTGCTTTGCTTCCTTACAGAATTCTAGATCTACTTAGTAGGGATCTAAATGATCAAGAGTCTCATAAAAAAGGCTTAAATATGTTGGAAAATTTAATTATCAAAAGAGGTGGTTTGGAAGGTAATAATAAATCTGAATATAAAGATTATTTAAATCAGCAAGAGTTTGAAGCTTTTTTTCAGCAAATTAGACCATTCTTGACAGTTCAAGAACAGATTGAGTTGTTTCTTGAATTACAAAAAAGAGGATCATTAGAAGCAGGATTTTTAGCTTTTCTATCATTAACAGCTAATGGTTTCTCTAGAAGAAAGCCGGAAAAATTATTTGAAGCGAGGAGAATTTTAAAGAAACTAAATTTGTCTGGTTTTGATTCAATGCCTCTAGTTGGTTGTTTGGACTTGCTTTTAGCTGATTTAGACCAGGCCTCTGCAAGGTTTTTAAGTAGTTCTGATGAGAATTTACGAGATTGGCTTAACAATTATCCTGGAAATAAGTTAGAAGCGATATGTATTTTCTGTAAAAATTGGTTGGAGAATGATGTTTTAGTTGGGTACAGAGATATTGACTCTAAAGAGGTGGACTTAGATTCTTGGTTTGAAGATAGAGAAATCCAAGAATTTATTGAAAAATTAGAAAAGAAATCAAATAAAAACGCAATTAGATCAAATCTTCAGAACCAACAAATTAAAAAGGAATCTTCAATAAAAACTACTGAAAATCTTAATAATAATTTAGGCAATATTGATGAAAATAGATTACCTTGGCCAGGTGGTATTAAACAAAATTATGAAGAATTTGAGGTCAAAGAAAACGAATTCAATGAGGAATTCTTTAAGAAGAAACCAATAGAGTTTTATAATTTTTTAATTGAAAAATTTGCTGAATTAAAGTTTAGTTTTGGTGAACTCTTGAAGGATAAAGAGATTATTAATCGGTCACCTTATTTGATTTATTTTTATGCTTTTTTGATCTTATTTTCATTTGGTATTGGTATTGGATTTTTGAGAAATAATTCAAAAAAATTAATTCAGGACAAGTCTGTTGTTGAAATACCTTTAATTTCTAAAGATAAAAATCAAAAGCTTATTAAGAAAGATAATATTCAAGAAATAAAAAAAGGTTCCTCAAGTAAATTGAAGTCTATTACTGATAAATCCACTGAATTTATTTCCTTTGAAATCAAAGAACTTGATAAATCTTCGCCTTCTTTGGAAGAAATAAGAAATTTAATTAATGGATGGCTTTTCAGTAAAAGTAATTATTTAGCAGGAAGAAGTGAAATTAATCTTTCTAAAATTGCTAGTAATGGTTTAATTGCGCGAACAATCGAAGAAAGACGAAAGGATAACAAGAAGGAAATTTATAAAGAAATTAATTCCCAAATAATTAAGATAGATTTTGAATCTCAATCTTCATCTCGGATAGTTGTTTTAGTTGAATTAAATTATTTAGAAAGAATAGTAAAGAATTCTGGTGAATTAGTTAATGAAACGTCTTTGAATCCTCTGAAAGTAAAATATATTTTGGGTTTTTCAAATAATTCTTGGAAATTGGTTGATTTCGTTAGTGGCTTGTAAATACAAATTTCTAATTACAAACTTCAATATCATCTATAATGATTAAAATTACTTTTTAATAATGTTTGATGAACTCTCGTCACGCTTTGAAGACGCAGTAAAGGGTTTAAGAGGCGAAGCAAAAATTAGTGAAAATAATATAAACGATGCCTTAAAGGAAGTAAAAAGAGCTCTACTTGATGCAGATGTTAGTTTGTCTGTAGTCAAAGAGTTTATATCAGATGTCAAAGATAAAGCTATCGGAGAAGAAGTAGTTAGGGGTGTAAACCCAGGTCAAAAATTTATAGAAATTGTAAATAAAGAATTGATTAACATCATGGGGAATGAAAATTCTCCATTAAACGAAAATGAAAATAGTCCCACCGTTATTTTAATGGCTGGACTTCAGGGTGCGGGTAAAACAACTGCAACAGGGAAATTAGGCCTTTATTTGAAGGAAAAAGATAAAAAAGTTCTTTTGGTTGCCGCAGATATTTATCGACCGGCAGCTGTAGAGCAGCTTAAAACTTTGGGAAGTCAATATGACTTGGAAGTTTTTTCAGCTAAAGAAAAAAATAGTAAACCAGAAGAGATAGCAAAGGACGCATTGAGTTTTGCTAGTGAAAATGATTTTAATTCGATAATTATTGATACCGCAGGAAGATTGCAAATTGATGAGTCCATGATGACTGAAATGGTTCGAATAAAAGAAGTTTCTAATCCGGACGAAGTTTTGCTTGTTGTTGATTCAATGATTGGGCAGGAAGCTGCTGATTTGACAAAGTCATTTCATGAAAAAGTTGGAATTTCAGGGGCGATATTAACTAAATTGGATGGAGACTCAAGAGGAGGCGCCGCTTTATCAATAAGAAAGATAAGTGGTAAACCAATCAAATTTATCGGTGTAGGTGAAAAAATAGAGGCACTGCAGCCATTTCATCCAGAGAGAATGGCTAGCAGAATTTTAGGCATGGGTGATGTATTGACACTTGTTGAAAAAGCCCAAAAAGAAGTTGAACTTGCTGATGCGGAAGCGATGCAAAAGAAACTTCAAGAAGCGACTTTTGATTTTAATGATTTTGTTAAGCAGATGAGATTAATTAAAAGGATGGGATCACTTGGTGGATTGATTAAATTAATTCCTGGAATGAATAAAATCGATGATGGGATGATAAAAGATGGAGAAGATCAACTTAAGAAAATAGAATCTATGATCTCTTCAATGACTCTTGAGGAGAAGCAAAAACCTGAGGTTCTTGCTGCACAGCCTTCAAGAAGACAAAGAATAGCTCAGGGTAGTGGTTATAAAGCAAAAGATGTAGATAAAGTATTAGCTGATTTTCAAAGAATGAGAGGTTTTATGAAACAAATGTCTAACGGAGGAATGCCAGGAATGGGAGGAATGCCAGGAATGGGAGGAATGCCAGGAATGGGAGGAATGCCAGGAATGGGAGGTAATAAACCAATGAAAAAACAAAAAAATAATAAGAAGAAAAAAGGGTTTGCTGATTTATAGATTATAAATTTTTCCCTTTGAGTGATATTATTATTAAAAACGTATTAATTTAAGATGATTAAGCTGCGCCTTAAGCGCTTTGGAAAGAAAAAAGAGGCAAGTTTCAGAATTGTTGCATGCAATAGTACTTCCAGAAGAGATAGTAGACCTCTACAAGAACTAGGTTTTTATAACCCAAGAACTAAAGAAACCAGGCTTGATACGGAAGCTTTAAGAACAAGACTTAATCAGGGTGCTCAGCCTACTGATGTTGTGAGGACTCTATTAGAAAAAGGAGGTTTATTAGAAAAAATAGAAAGACCCTCTATCGCAATTGGCAAAGCAAAGTTAGAGAAGGAAAAATTAGCTAAGTCGAAAACTAAAGACGAGGAAAATGATAGTACTGAAGCTGAAAGCTAGTGCTTTGATAAATTTTTATTCTTATAAAAAAACTAGATGAAGGAAGTTTCCAAAACTGGTCACTTCACTATAGATTTGCCAAGTTCTGATGCTGCTACAGCATTATCTGGTCCAGGTAATTCTTTCTTAAAAAAGTTTGAGTCTTTAACAGGAGTTTCTTTAACTATAAGAGGCTTACAACTTGAGATGAATGGAGTTATTTCTAAAATTGAAAGAGCCTCAGCATTGGTAGAACTAACAAGACCAATTTGGGAACAAGGTTTAGAAGTCCCGGAGGTAGATCTTAAAGCGGCTTTAAGTTCTCTAAATATGGGAGAATCATCTTCACATGCTCAACTTGGGAAAAAGGTTCTTGCGCGTTCAAAAGAAGGAAGATATTTAAGGCCAAGAACCATAAGACAAAAAGAATATGTTGAATCAATTGAAAATTTTGATCTTACTTTCGCAATTGGTCCAGCAGGCACTGGTAAGACATTTTTGGCAACTGTTTGCGCGGCAAGACTTTTGAACGAGAAAAAAATTGAAAAAATTGTTTTAACCAGACCAGCCGTTGAGGCTGGTGAAAGTTTGGGATTCCTACCTGGAGATTTGCAGCAAAAAGTAGATCCATATTTAAGACCCCTATTTGATTCCTTACATAGCATTTTCGGGGTTGATAGAACAAATTCTTTAATCGAAAAAGGGATTATTGAAGTTGCACCTTTAGCCTTTATGAGAGGAAGAACCCTAGAAAACTCTATGATTATCCTAGATGAAGCACAAAATACAACTTGCTCTCAAATGAGGATGTTTTTGACAAGATTAGGAGAGAGATCAAGAATGGTAGTAAACGGAGATATTACACAAATTGATTTAAGAACAAATCAGGAAAGTGGTCTCATCGAAGCATCGAGAATTTTCTCTGAAACTCAAGGCATAAAGTTTTGTTATTTAACTGTTGAAGATGTAGTTCGTCATCCTTTAGTTCAAAAAATTATTGAGGCGTATCAATAATTTGATAACTCTGGTGATCCGTACCCTGAAATTTTAAAAATCAAGTAGAATAAAATCATATTTATATTATGAAAATGCCAGCAAGTAGTAATTTTAATCAAGCTATTCGTGAAGCACAAACAAGTTCAATCGTCGGACCTAATGTTGTTCAAAAAGCTTTACCTTACGTAGGTGGAGGAATGGTGCTAACTTCTTTAGGCGTTTTGGCAGGTATCTCGCTAATAGCAACAAATCCTGGACTTTTCCAGCCTCTCTCAATTGTTGCTTTAATAGCAGAATTGATATTGTTTTTTATAGCCACAAACGCTGCAAATAGTGCAAATAATGCAAAAGCCTTGCCTTTATTAACAGGATTTAGTTTGCTAACCGGTTTCACCTTAAGTGGAATAGTTGCTTTAGCTATAGGAACTATTGGTATTGGTTCAGTGGGAACGGCTGCTCTTGCTACAGGTATAACTTTCGTTATTGCTTCTTACACTGGCCAAAGAATGAGTGATAGTGTTGGCCAAGCACTAAGCGGGGTAGTTGGTCTTGGATTGATTGGACTGCTTATAGCAATGTTTGTCCAACTAATTGGAGGATTCTTTGCTCCAGGATTTTTTGGAGGTTCAGGGCTTGAATTGATAATTGCGGGATTTGGAACTGTCTTATTTGTTGCAATGTCTTTCGTCGATTTCTATACAATGCCAAGAAGATATAATGATGATCAATATCTTGCAGGAGCTTTGGGCATGTATTTAACTTATATAAATCTTTTTGTTTTTATATTAAGATTAATGATTGCACTTCAAGGAGGAGGGAGAAGGGATTAATCAAATTTCTTAAATAACTAACTTAAAGTGTAGATTATTTCTGCACTTTTTTATTGGGAGATATCAAGAATTTGTTTTTTTATAAATTCCTTTTGCTCTGAATCATATTTTACTGAATTATCAAAACTATTTCCCATATTATCTAAGTCTTTAAGGACTTGATTGACAGACTTCGTAACTGAATTAGTTTTTAGCAGTCTCAAAATAGCTTTACATCTTTCTGAAATATTTTCTGATGTTATCTCATATTCATTTTTATTATTTCTTCGATGAATAATGATTTGAGCAGAACTCATTATTAAATTTTTTACTACTATTTCTGTTACAGCATCCCCACTTTCGTTAAGTTTGTAAATTAGTGAAAACGGAAGTTTATCTAACAAAAAACAATCTTTATCTGACAAAGCGTACGCAAAAAAACCTCTGAGACCCTCTCTCGTTTTAATTAGCTCTGCAATTCTATCAGCTAAAACCTCTTCGCTTAGTAAATCTTCCCCCCACTCCTTACACCATTGTGCTGATATGTTTATTGCTTGCGCGAAAGAAGCTTCTAGAGAATTTATGGTTTTTTTTTCCATTTTTGATCAGAATTTTATTATTGATGCATTAAAAGTCTTTGACCAATTATAGATCTGGGTTTGTAACTTTACTAGGAAGACCAAATGTGGGTAAATCTACTTTAATTAATAAATTGATTGGAGAAAAAATAACAATAACTTCTCCAATAGCGCAAACTACTAGAAATAAATTAAAAGGAATACTTACTACAAGCAATGGGCAAATAATTTTTGTCGATACACCAGGTGTTCATAAACCTCATCATAGACTCGGAGAGATATTAGTAAAAAACGCAAAAGCTGCAATTAATGGAGTTGATATGGTGATTTTTGTAATTGATTCAAGTGAAGAACCTGGCAGAGGTGATGAATATATATTGAACTTTTTAACCGCCAATAAAACTGATTTTATTGTGGCGTTAAATAAGTGGGATTTGGTTAATAAAGAATTTAGGAATTTAAGATTAGATCAATATAGAAGATTTTTTGGAATTAAAAGAAATTTTCAAATTGTAAGTGCTTCTAAAGGAGAAGGATGCTCTGAACTAGTGGATAAGACACTTAATTTTCTTCCCGAGGGACCAAAACTTTATGGCGAAGAGACGATATGCGACCAACCATTAGATAATTTATTATCTGATTTAGTAAGAGAGCAGGTATTACTAAATACGAGAGAAGAAGTACCTCATAGTGTTGCAGTAAAGATAGAAAAGCTAGAGGAAATGAAAAGAAAAAATGGCAAAGGTTTTACAGCTATTTTGGCTACCATTATTGTTGAAAGAACAACTCAAAAAGGTATTCTCATTGGAAAGAAAGGTTCAATGTTAAAAATTATTGGTCAGTCAGCAAGATCAAATATGTCAAAATTGATTGATGGTCCAGTTCATTTGGAATTGTTTGTGAAAGTTGTTCCAAATTGGAGAAAAAAAGAATCAAGGTTAATTGAGTTTGGTTATGAGGAAGAGTTCTAGATGAGTTGTTTTAATTTTGATGTAATTACATTGTTTCCAAAAGCTTTTGAATTAATAAATAATTTAGGTGTTATAACAAGAGCTCTAGACAAGAAATTGATCGATGTAAATTTACATGATTTAAGAGAATACGGAGAAGGCTCTTACAGACAAGTAGACGATAAGCCTTATGGGGGAGGAGCAGGTATGGTATTAAAACCTGAGCCTATTTATAAGGCATATGAATCAATTAAACAATCACCTAAAAGTAAAACTTTGTTGATGACTCCACAGGGTAAAGTCTTAAAGCAAAAGGATTTTGCGAGATGGTCCACTTTCGATCAAATAATAATTATTTGTGGTCAATATGAAGGTTTTGATGAGAGGATTAGATGCTTAGCTGATGAAGAGATTTCGATAGGAGATTATGTACTTTCTGGTGGTGAAATTCCTGCTATTACAATTATTAATGGTGTCTCGAGGTTATTGCCAGGTACTCTTGGTGATCCAGATTCTTTAATTAATGAGAGTCATAACTCATCCCTTTTAGAGTATCCACAATACACTAGACCTCAAGTTTTTAGAAATATGAAAGTACCTGATGTCCTCACAAATGGTAATCATAAAGATATAAAACTTTGGAGAAAAGAACAGCAGTTAAAAAGAACTTATAAAAGAAGAGGAGATTTGATGCAAAGTGATTAAATAAAAAAATTTGATTTCGATTAACTTGATAGACAAAATAATATACTTTAGGAATAGTGAATTTTAACAATTCAATATACTATAGTTATAGTAATTTTTAAAAACTTGTTTTTATTGTCTGGAAGATTTTATAAATATTTGTCGATTTTATTTTTTTGCAGTGCCTTATTTCGTCTTGAAGTTGCAAAATCAGAAATAAATGATCCTTTTTTTATAAGCGAAAAACAAATCTCTACTTCTTATTTAGATTCCAAAAATGAATTGGAAGATTATATTATCGGGGCAGGTGATGGGCTTTTTATCGAATTCTATCCTGCTTTAGAATTAAGTGGTTTATTCACAGTTAATGAGGAAGGTGAAGTTTATCTTCCAAGACTTAACGAAGTAAATGTAAGTGGCTTAACTACATCAGAATTGGAAAAATTATTAGAGGAAAATTATGCAGAATTTCTTATTACACCAACTGTTAAAATTAAGATTGCAGTCTTTAAAGAAAGTAAAGTAATTGTTACTGGAGAGGTTAGATATCCTGGAAGTTATTTATTCCCCTCGTACATATCTGCATCTGCTCCTAACTTTTTGAATGCTGAAAAAGAATCTCAAAATATTGATATTGAATCCAAATATTCTGAGGATCTTAGAAAGTTTAAAAATTCAAATAGATTAAGAAAAAATTATTTTCAAAATGAAAATATACTTAATGATCAATATACCGTTGGAAAAGATTCTAGAAATACTAAGAATATTTCAGATGTTATTCGAAAAGCGGGAGGAATAACTTCATCAAGTGATTTGTCTAGAGTTAAAGTTATAAGAAGAATTCCCTTAGGAAAAGGAGGAGGGAAAAAGGTCGCTGTCTTAAATCTAAATGAATTTCTCAGCGATCATGCTTCAGACAATAATTTAAGAATCTTTGATGGGGACAGGATATTTATTCCATCTCTAAAAAATAAAAATGTAGAACAAGTTGCTAAATCAGTTGTTACTGGTTTGTCTCCACGTTTTGTAGAGGTAAATGTTTATGGAAGAGTTCAGAATCCAGGAACATTTAAACTTCCTTTGGAAGGGACATTATCTGATGCAATAGATATAACTGGACCAATAAAACCATTATCAGGGAAGGTTGTTTTGATTAGATATAAAAGTGATGGATCAATTCAAAAAGAAAAAATTTCTTACTCTGCTAAAGCACCAAGAGGTTCAAAAAGAAATCCTTTCATTAAAGAAGGTGACCTAATAACTGTAACTAATAGTGTTCTAGGGAAAACTAGTGGTGTAATACAAGAAATAACTGCTCCTCTTCAAGGAATATATTTCACAAAAGAACTAATAGATAATTTTTAGAATTGATTTATATTAACTAGAATCAAAAATAACTAGCTTTTTACTTTTAAGTGACCTTGGATTAAACAAAAAAGACAATCAAACTTTTAGAAAAACATGGATAAAGTTGAAAAATAGGAGAATAAATAGAAAATAAAAGAAGTTATTTGATGTTTGTCATTATTTAGTAGAATGAATTAGGTATATTTCGAACTTCTAATTGCCACTTACTATTACAAATAAGTTTCAAATTTAATATGATAATTCTTTGTTGGAAAACTGTCGCGAGGCAGTCGATATGAGCAAAACACTAAAGTTCCGCATCGGTAATGGATACGATATTCACAGACTTGTTAAAGGTAGAAATTTAATTATAGGTGGTATAAAACTAACACATCCAGAAGATTTAGGATTAGATGGACATAGTGATGCTGATGTTTTAAGCCACTCAATAATGGATGCTTTATTGGGAGCACTATCTCTTGGAGATATCGGTAAATATTTCCCCCCCACTGATGGGAAATGGAAAAATGCCGATAGTTTATTTTTGTTATCTAAAGTTATCGAATTAATCAGGGATGAAGGATGGGATGTTAATAACATTGATAGTGTTATTGTGGCTGAAAGACCAAAAATTAAACCTTATGTAGAATTAATGAAAAATAATATTTCTAAGATCTTACAAATTGATTTAGATATGATAGGGATTAAAGCAACTACTAATGAAAAATTGGGTCCAGAAGGTAGAGAAGAAGGAATAAGTTGTCATTCTGTAGTATTGCTTTATAAGAGATGAAATTTTTTATTGGCTTCAAACATAATTTATTGAGATTTTGTTTTTTGACAATCTTTTTTTTTATCTTAATTTTTCAAACAGATTTTCAAATTTTAAGAGCTCTCTCTATGAATAATTATCCAGGTGAAACAGTCATAGAAGAATTAAGGCTAAAAGTCCCTGCCGATGCAAAAATAGCATGGTTGAATGCCGAAAAAGAAATTTGGGAGCCATGGTTATCTTCTAAAGAGGGTTATTTGGGGAGACAATTATTCTGGGATAAAGAAAAAGAAGAGGCTTTAATATTGGTAAATTGGAAAAGTAAAAAATTATGGAAAAGTATACCAATGTCAGATGTAAATGTAATCCAAGAAAAGTTTGAAGACAATGTTAAAACTGCTTTAAATGTAAGTGAAAATCCTTTTGAATTAATTTATGAGGGAGAGTTAGATAAGCAAAGATGAATTTTGACATAAAGTTTGACTTCGAAAGGAGAGAAAGGCTAGGACTTATTGAGGCAATTTGGGGTCAAGACAAGAGTATCGATCAATTAAAGAGATTATCTGAAAATGTATTAAATAAAAATGAGGTTGTTTTTATTACTAGGATTAATAGTGAAAAAGCCAATTTTCTTTTGGATTTGTATAATCACGCAAGATTCTATGAAGAAGCACAATGCTTAATAATTGGTGATAACTTCAATAAATTAAATACAAATAAAAAAGTTGCCATAATTTCAGGAGGGACAAGTGATTTAGCAGTAACACGCGAAGCTCAATTAGCGCTAGAAATATATGGAGTGACTTGTCAATCTTTTATAGATGTCGGTGTTGCAGGACTTCATCGATTAATGAGTCAGTTAGAAGAAATTAATAAATATGATGTATTAATAGTTTGTGCTGGAATGGAAGGGGCTTTGGCAACAGTTGTGGGAGGATTGTTGGCGCAACCTATAATTGCAGTACCTGTCTCGGTCGGCTACGGTGTTAGCAAGGATGGAGAAACTGCTTTAAATAGTATGTTGTCAAGTTGCTCTCCAGGTATTACGGTTATGAATATAGATAATGGTTACGGAGCAGCAATGGCGGCTCTAAGAATTGTTAAAAGTATTTCCTAAATATTTACTTTTTTTCTATTTCTAAAAGGTTTTCTATCCATAAATTCAGTTGTTTTGAAAGCATTCCTTCTTCTCTCATTTTGATTGCCTTAATAACAACTTCTGTATTTACCCACTCTGGGAATCTCTTCGGCATTTATTTTTATATTCAGTAATTATAATTTGGTACAAATTTTTAAAAAAACAAGATCTAAGTAACAAATTTAATCTTTTAAATTTGATTTCGTACTCAATCTAGACAGCTCAGAAGAGGCATGTTCACTTTCTACATTTTTTAATCTTTCGATTAACTCAGAGAGGTCTTTGTGGGCTAACTCCCCATTTTGTTCCCATTTTAAGGAACTTGAGTTGCTATCAGGTTTTCCTTTCATCTTTCTGTATAAGTATTAAAAATATAAAACGAAAACATAAAAAATTAGGCTATTGTTTCAAGCTTAAACTTAAAATATTATGAAGATTTTTAATTTACAAAAAATTCTCCTTTATCCACCACCAACTATTGAAACGATTTCTAAATTATCCCCATCTTTGAGTTTTACTTTTTCCCAATTGATTGAATTAATAATTAAATTATTTAACTCGACAACTATTGTATTGGGTTTATATCCCATTAAATCAAGTACTTTAGATAGTAGAGCATTTTCTTGGTCAAGCTCTATTTTCTTTTCCTCTCCATTTACCTTAATTTTCATGAGACAACTCTTTTAAAATCATAATAGCTTCTTCTTTAGGATCTTCTGAATTCATCAACTGCGAAACTAAGGCAACTTTCTTAAACCCATTTTTTTTTAAATATGAAATATTATTCGATTTAATTCCTCCGATAGCAAACCAAGGAATATTTAAATTTTTTGTTAATGATTTGATCTTTTCAATACCTATAGGTTTTTTGTTTTTTTTTGTTGCAGTTTCAAATACTGGTCCTATGCCTATGTAATTACAACCGTCTTTCAGAGCATTTGAAATATCAATTTCATTATTTGCGCTTATACCAATAATTTTTGAGTATCCTAGTAATTTTCTTGCAGTTTTTAAGTCTAAATCATCTTGTCCAAGATGTATCCCGTCCGCATTAGAAGCTAAAGCTATATCAACCCTATCGTTAATGATGAACAACGAATTATATCTTTTACATAGATTTTTTATTTGAATTGCTTCTTGAAGATGATCTTTATCAGTTCCCTTTTTAAATCTATATTGAATAATTCTTACTCCCGCAATTAATATCTCTTCAATTATCTCTAATAAGTTCTCCTTTTGATCTGTTATGACATATAAGTCATTTTCTTTTAAAATTTCTTCTAAATTCTTACACTTGCTTGAACTTAATAAGTCGACCTCTAGAGTATAAATTTCATATCTAATTCCCGATGCGATTTTTGAAAGTTCATAATTATGTATCCTTGAGAATTCCTCTATGACTCTTAGTGCTTCTTGAACTCTTCCTGAATTAGAACTTATGATTTGCTCAGAGGTTTTTCTATTGTTTTGCTCTTGATGAGTTATTCCTTTGCATTTGTCCTCAGTATGATTCCTAGATTGTTTATAAACTTCTAAATGATTTTTACCTAAAATTTGTCTAAAATTTTTAATCCTTTCAACTTGTTTTTCATTGCCTAGGCCAAATCTAGCCCAATCCTCTAGTACTCTTAGACCTTCTCTAGCTCGATCTAGATTGGCGTCAATAATTTGATAAATTCTTAAATCTTCGGCGTTTGTAGTATTGGAATTCAGCATTTGCAATTTTTTAAAATTTTTAGAGTGTTATCTCTATCTTTTTTTATTTGATTAGAAAGTTGATCTGTATTCTTGAACTGTATTTGAGATCTAAGCTTTTCAACAGGTTCTACAGATAGATTTAAACCATATAGATCGATTTCTTTATTTATTAAATGGACTTCAACTGCAGATGGCGATAAAGGATTTATTGTTGGTTGAGAGCCAAGATTCATAACAGATTCAAATTTTTGGTTGGAATTTTCTAAAGTTGTCCAAGCTGCGTAGACTCCTTCTCCAGGTAGGAATTTTCTGCCATCTATTTCAAGATTGGCGGTGGGCCATCCTATACTTTCCCCAATGCCTTTACCTTTAACAACCTTCCCATTAAAACTGTAAGGTCTTTTAAGAATTTTGGAAGCTTTTTTCAGATCACTTTTTTCTAATAAATCTCTTATTCTACTGCTGCTTAGTCTACCCTCTTTGTCTTCTAGAATTGGAGTAATTTTTAATTTTATATCAGTATCTTTAATCATCTTTTTTATAGTGTTTATGTCTCCACTTCTTTTAAAACCAAATTTAAAATTAGCGCCTACAGAAATGTTTTTGGCTTGTAATTGATTAATTAAAATATCTCTTACAAATCCTTCTGCACTTAATTTAGATAGTTCCTCATCAAAAGGAATAAGAACTAATTGTTCAATCCCGAGATCTTCAAGAATGGGTAATTTTTCATCAGGGAGATCGAGTCTAAGACGCGTCTCTTTGTATAACACTTCTCTGGGATGAGGCCAGAAGCTTGCAATTGTTGGGGTATATTGATTTTCTTCCACGACACTTTTTATTAATTTTCTGTGGCCAGCATGTAGTCCATCAAAACTCCCAATAGCTATTGATGTGGGATTTTTAACTTCAGATGGCGATATTAAAGAGATCAAAAGATTACGTGCAATTTTATGATTTTGATGGCAAATTTAAATAGATTATAGTTTATTCAATCAAATGAATGTCTGACAAAATTGATTTTCAGTCCCTTTCATTTGGAATGAGGCGCATTGGATGGATACGCTTTTGGGTTCAATCCATTTTAGGTGCTGTAGTTGCAGCTGTTTTACTTTTTTCAAATGTTGTAAATAATAGCGAAGGACAGCTTGGCTTGGCGCCTGGATTATCACTTACAACAATATCCTTGATTTTACTACTTTTTAGCCTTTGGCAAGGTTGGTTACTAGTCAGAACAGGAAGAGCAATTGCAAGCAACGCAAGACCCTCAAGAGGACAAACCAGTAAATTAATAAAAAGAGGTCTAATAGTTGATTTATTTGGAATTTTATTCGGATTAATTGGATATCAAGCTCTCATGGGTGCCCTATTTATACAAGCATCCTCTCAAACAACTGGACAATTGATAACAGCGACATCTGACATCCCAATTACTGGACTTGAAATATTATCAGTTCTCAGTAACACACAAGTTATTGCTGCTCATTTTTTTGGACTTTGTTTTTCTTTATGGCTTTTAAGAAGGATTTACAAATGAATTATTAATTTTAGGTAAGTCTTCTATATTACCCCTCCAAAATAAATCTGGCTCTACAGGTGTAAGCGATATTTTATTGTCTTGTATTTGAGATACGTCACTGGGCCAGTTTCTTGGCCCATAACCTTTTGATTGTAAATCTAAAACTACCTCACCTGCTAACCAATAATAATCGTCACCCCTTGGGTCTTCCCTTTTGGAAAATTGATTTTTATATTTTCTTACCGATAGTCTTGTCCAGGATAATTCTTTTATTTTGCTTTTCTCGCAAGGCGGTATATTCAAGTTTAATAGGAGTGAAGCTGGCCAACTATCAATAATTGCTTGTTCAGCAATATTCATTGCAATTTCTCCAGCAAATTCAAAATTTTTCCATTTAAAACTGGCAACACTTATTGCCATGGATGGAACATTTTCTAAAGTACCTTCCATGGCTGCTGCGACTGTGCCTGAACAAAAAATATCAGTCCCTAAATTGGGTCCGTGATTTATGCCTGATAAAACTAGATCAGGTTTATCATCCAAGAGTTCAGATAGTGCTAATTTGACGCAATCAGCAGGAGTGCCAGAACATCCCCAAGCTTCAATTCCTTCCCCAAATAATTCGTCCGCTTTCTCAACTCTTAAGGGAGATTGCAAAGTGAGACCATGACCAGTAGCTGATCTCTCTTGATCGGGACATACGACTTTTACTTTGTGACCTCTCTTTTGGGCTGATTTTGCTAAAGCTCTTATACCTGCTGCAAAAACGCCATCATCATTGCTAATTAAAATATTTAACGGTTTCATTAATCAATACATTTTATTTATGGACGATATTAAGTAAGATAAAGCAATACTTATTTTTACTATATCAGTGAGTGAAATTGAATCATTAGGTCAAATTGAGGAAAAACTAAATAATCTTTCTCTAAAAGCAAAAAATAATATAGATAATTCTAATACTCATGAAGAACTGGATCAATTGAGAGTTTCTTTACTAGGAAAAAAAGGTGATTTGTCAATTATCTTGAAAACAATGGGTCAATTATCTGCTACTGATAGACCGATTATTGGCAAGATGGCAAATTTAATAAAGATAAATTTGCAAGAATTAATTACTGAAAGAAAAAATAAACTAAACAGTCAAAGATTAGATGAAAAGATTAAGAAAGAAAAAATTGATGTAACTATTCCTCCAATTGGAACCCCCCCTGGAAATAAACATCCTTTGATTTCAACTCAAGATGAAATAATAGATATTTTTTGTGGTTTAGGATACTCAGTTGAAAGTGGCCCTGAAATAGAAACAGATTTTTATAATTTTGAGTCTCTCAATATACCCAAAAATCATCCTGCAAGAGATATGCAGGATACTTTCTACTTAGATGAAAATCGACTTTTAAGGACACATACTTCTCCCGTACAGATAAGATTTTTGGAGAAAAATCCACCTCCAGTAAGAATCATTGCCCCCGGGAGAGTATATAGGAGAGATGCAGTAGATGCTACCCATTCGCCTGTATTTAATCAGGTTGAGGTTTTATGTATCGATAAAGATATTAACTTTAGTCATTTACGAGGAACAGTTCTTACATTTTTAAAGACCTTTTTTGGAGATATTCCTGTAAGATTTAGAGCTAGTTATTTCCCATTTACTGAACCTTCTGCGGAGGTAGATGTTCAATGGAAAGGTAAATGGTTAGAAGTAATGGGATGCGGAATGGTAGATCCTAAGGTCTTAGAAAAATTAGGAATAGATTCTGAGAAATGGACTGGATTCGCAGCTGGCTTGGGAGTTGAAAGATTTTGTATGGTAAGACATCAGATTGACGACATCAGAAAATTTTATACAAATGATCTTAGATTCTTAGAACAGTTCTAATAAAATCGAAATTTTAAATTAGGATTGTCTAGCAAATTAGTTTAAGATAGTAGTAGTTTTATTTGTTTGATTGGTACTTAAAGCTGGGCTGATAGTAAATGATGGGAAAGAACTTGCTGTTCAAACTGCAAGTTCTGTGCAGAAAAAATTGGAAAAATCTAATTATGAAGTTGTGAGAGTTAGTAGCTCTGGTGGAATGGTTGGATTTGCTAATCCCGATCAACATGTTCGTCCTTTGGGATATAAGAATTGTGTTCCTGAGGGGTTTGACGCGTCCATGGAATTTGCTGTTGTTCTTGGTGGAGATGGAACAGTTCTTTCTGCAGCAAGGCAAACAGCACCTGCAAAAATTCCAATCCTTACAATAAATACTGGTCATTTAGGTTTTCTTGCGGAAGCTTATTTATCTAATATTGATGAAGCAATAGATAAAATTATTTCTGGAAATTGGGATATTGAAGAAAGAACATGCTTGATTATTAGTGTAATGAGGAATGATCAGAGGAGATGGGAGTCTCTCTGCCTTAATGAGATGGCTCTTCATAGAGAACCTCTAACAAGCATGTGTCATTTTGAGATTTCTATAGGGCGACATGCTCCTGTAGATATTTCAGCTGATGGAGTAATTTTATCTACTCCAACTGGATCTACTGCCTATTCTCTTAGCGCTGGAGGGCCAGTTATTACCCCCGATTGCCCAGTAGTTCAATTAACTCCAATTGCTCCACATTCATTGGCGTCTCGGGCATTAGTTTTTAATGATTCAGAGCCAGTAACTGTTTTCCCTGCAACTCCTGAGAGGTTGGTAATGGTTGTTGATGGAAATGCTGGTTGTTATGTTTGGCCTGAAGATAGAGTTTTAATAAGAAAAAGCAAACATTCAGTAAAGTTTATTCGACTTGAAGATCATGAATTTTTCCAAGTTTTAAGAAATAAACTAGGTTGGGGGTTGCCCCATGTGGCTAAACCAAACAAATAACAATTATTTGAATTTATTTTTTCCCTTTTAAAAGAAAAACAGGATTATTTGGTTCTAATCTTATTCCTTCAGCGATACTTAAGCTTTTATAGGTCTGAATTAAATTTAAATTTGTTATGAATTTTTTATCTTCTAATTCTTCTTTCAAGTCTTTAATAGTTTGAATATCAATTATTGGGATAACTATAATATCTCCAATGCTCATCCACTGAGCCAAGGAATTAATAATTTGAAGTTTAGTCTTTTTACTACATCCCCCAATTACTAATCTATTAGGTTTTTCAAAAGAACTTAAATTTTTTGTCTTCAAGATATTATTTATGTCTTCTTCACAAATAAATTTAGGTTTAACTCCAAGCCTTTTTGAGTTTTCAACTATTAATTCTTTTGAGCCAATCCTTTTATCGATACAAAACAAATCTAAATTAGGACTCAACTTTAATGCCTCTAAGCCAATTGATCCACAACCTGCTCCTATATCCCATATGACACCATTTTTAGGGAGCTCTAGATCAGCTAAGATTTGAATGCGAACCTCTCTTTTAGTAAATAAATTTGGTCTATCATCAAAAGTTTTAAAAATATGGTCGCTAATTCCGAAAGGAGGGAGATTATTAATTGAGTTATTTCCCTTTGTTTTTGTAAGAATAACAATGTTCAAACTTGATATGTCAGAGGGCAATGATTCGTTAAGATTTAATTTTCTTATATTTTCTTTGTCGAATCCTATTTCTTCACAGAGCCAAAAATCATAGAAGTCAATAAGATTTAATTCTGATAAGTTCCTTTTGATTATTTCTAAACTTTTATTATTTGAATCTGTAATAATAGACAAACTTGAAGGCCTTGCTTTAAGAGCCTCGACTAACTTATTAGAATCTCTGCCGTGAATACTTACATTAACAGTATCTTGCCACGGAATCTTTAACTTACTAAATGCTAATTGAATGCAAGTATTTGAAGGGTAGAAACTTAATTCATCTTTTGAAAAATTTTCTAGTAATATTCTCCCAATTCCAAACCAAAGGGGATCTCCTCTAGAAATTAAAATAACATCAGTTTTTTGAGATTTAAGCAAGTTAACAAGTTCGTTATTACTTTTGCTCGAAATAAATAATTTCTTTTTTAATAAACCATTTTCGCTCCATGATTTAATTTCTTCAAAATATGAATTTGGAGCTATTATAATTTCTGTTTCTAAAAATAGATTTTGTAATTTGAAAGATAGATGCTCAAATTTATAAGAATTAATCCCAATTACATGAATTTTTCTATTAACTTCAGTCATCAATATTTAATGAAATGGAACTAAATTGTTTGAATGTTTTATTAAGTTATCTTATTATTATTCGAGCTATCATGGTAAGTTAATTGTCTGAAAGGAGAAAGAGATTACATGATTTATTGTTAACTCTAATTAATAAAGATAGTGAATTTGAGTTTATTGAAGAAGATTCTAGCGATTTAACATCTAGCTATTCTGAAAAAGATACTTTGAATTTATCTCGAGTTATAGAAAAAAATCGTAAAATAATCAAAAGATATCAAGCTATTGTAAGAACAGCTGTAACTCTTGATGCCCTGATGGATTCTGAAAATGAAGAAAATTACAAAATCAAATAAAAATATTTTTTTAAAAGGAATATTACCTTTACTTTTACTAATCTCCTTTATTTTTAACCCATTAAAAGTATCTGCAGAAGTTGCAGAAACAGAAATAAATGGTGAATTAATTAATGCTAGCAGTGAGTTCTTAAGGGACTTGGACTTTGAAACTTGGCAATTAGTAGCTTATAAATCAACTCTTTTTGAAGATAAATTGATCTTAAGAGTAATAGGATATCCAGGAAATCTCAGAATTGATCATCCTACTGACTTGAAGGTTGAATCAGGTAGAAAACAGTGGCTTTTAGATGATAAAACATCACTTAATGTGGAATTGGCAAATGATGGGAGACAAGCTGCAGCAGAATTCGATCTTGATGAATTGATTAAAAATTTAGATAAAAATAGACCATTAAGATTATCTTTGTCAGGAGTTTTTTCTGAGTTACCTGTTCCGCCTTTCGTTGTTAAAGAGTGGAGATCAATAAACTGAATTTGATTTTTGGAGATGTCTGAAATAAATGTAAGCCATACAAAATGGATGAAGAGAGCAATTTTTTTGGCTTCCTTAGGCAAAAATACAACGAGTCCTAACCCTAGGGTGGGAGCTGTGATACTTGACAAGAATGGAAGCCTTATTTCAGAAGGATTTCATTTCAAGGCAGGGATGCCTCATGCAGAAGCAATGGCTTTTAATAATTTAAAAAAGGATGCTAAAGGTGGAACAATGTATGTGAATCTTGAACCTTGTTGCCATCAAGGTAAAACACCTCCATGTGTAGATAAGGTGATATCTTCTGGGTTAAAAAAGGTATATATATCTATTGAAGACCCTGATAAAAGAGTTTCTGGTAAAGGTATTAAGCTTCTAAAAGAAGCTGGAATACAAGTTCACTTAGGATTATGTAAAAAAGAATCCTTAGATCTAAATAAAGCTTTCATTCATAGGAATATTACTAAAAAGGCATTTGGTGTTCTTAAATGGGCAATGAGTATAGATGGAAGAATAGCTTTAAAAAATGGAAAAAGTAAATGGATTACTAATGATGAATCAAGATCATTAGTTCATTCTTTTAGAGCAGAATTTGATGCAATAATCATTGGGGGAAACACATTAAGAAGAGACAACCCACTTTTGACTACTAGAGGTTCCAAAAGTCCCGAGCCTTTGCGAGTTGTTTTCACAAAAAGTTTAGACCTCCCTTTAAAATCTAATCTTTGGGATTGTAGTAAGGCAAAAACACTAGTTATTTATGATTCTTCTACAGCAAATGAAAGCTACCTCTCAAGAATTCCAAAATGTGTAGAGGTTGAAAAGGTATTATCAGATAATCCAGAGTTAATTTCAAAAATACTTGCAAAAAGAGGATGTAATAAAGTTCTTTGGGAATGTGGCCCGGGATTGGCTACTGCCGCTATTCAATCTAATTGTATTCAGGAACTTATTACTTTTATTGCCCCAAAAATTTTAGGTGGAGAAAATAGTATGAATCCTCTAAGTGATTTTGAATTTAAAGAAATGCACGAAATTATTAAATTAAGTGCTTCTCAGTTTAGTTTGATTGGAAATGATATATGTGTTAAAAGTTCATTTAAAAATTAATTTTTGTACTAATTTATATGAGTCAAAGTACCGTACGGTTCTTACCCAAAAAAAATAATACAGATACGGAAACTCTTCGTTTAGTTTATAATAAGTTCAAACCTGACCATAACTATGCCAATAAGACAAGACGATAATCAACCTAATAGAAGATTTGGAATAGTAAATATCATTTTGATAGGAGTTGGAGCATTACTATTATTTAGCAGCCTTTTCCCTAATCAAAATATGCAAATCCCTAGGGTTCCTTATTCATTATTTATAGATCAGGTTAATGATGGAGAAGTTAAGCGTGCATATATCACTCAAGAACAGATTAGATATGAGTTAAATGGAGCTGAAGAA
This sequence comes from Prochlorococcus sp. MIT 0604, assembly GCF_000757845.1. Lineage (NCBI taxonomy): Bacteria > Bacillati > Cyanobacteriota > Cyanophyceae > Synechococcales > Prochlorococcaceae > Prochlorococcus > Prochlorococcus sp. MIT 0604. Next base: position 1,313,241 of record NZ_CP007753.1, on the reverse strand, counting down.
GGCGCACCTTCTGTTTTAGCAACAACCCCAATTTTTGATATGGACCTTCCACAAAGGTTAGAAAGTAAAGGGGTTGAATTCGCTGCCGCTCCCCCTAAAAAACCTAATTTTTTCTCAACTATATTGAGTTGGGTTGTTCCTCCTTTAATCTTTATACTTGTTTTACAGTTCTTCGCTAGAAGAAGTATGGGTGGAGGAGGTGCCCAGGGTGCGCTTAGTTTTACTAAAAGTAAAGCAAAAGTTTACGTTCCCGATGATGAATCAAAAGTAACATTTGCTGATGTAGCTGGAGTTGATGAAGCTAAGGATGAATTAACGGAAATAGTTGATTTTTTAAAAAAACCTGAGAGATACACAGATATCGGTGCGCGAATCCCTAAAGGAGTTCTTCTTGTAGGCCCTCCTGGGACGGGAAAAACTCTTCTTTCAAAGGCAGTTGCTGGCGAAGCAGAAGTTCCTTTTTTTATTATTTCTGGTTCTGAATTTGTTGAACTTTTTGTAGGTGCAGGTGCAGCTAGAGTTAGAGATCTATTTGAGCAGGCCAAGAAAAAAGCTCCATGTATTATTTTTATTGATGAATTAGATGCTATTGGTAAAAGTCGTTCTGGATCTATGGGTGTCGTTGGCGGCAACGATGAAAGAGAACAAACATTAAATCAGCTTCTTACCGAAATGGATGGCTTTGCTTCCGCAGATAAGCCAGTTATAGTACTTGCCGCTACTAACCAACCAGAAGTCCTAGACGCAGCGTTATTAAGGCCTGGAAGATTTGATAGGCAAGTATTAGTTGATAGACCTGATTTGTCTGGTAGAAAAACTATTTTGGAGATATATACCAAAAAAGTTAAACTTGCTGATTCAATTGACTTGGACTCTATTGCCCAAGCTACTAGCGGGTTTGCTGGGGCCGATTTGGCTAACATGGTAAATGAGGCGGCTTTGTTGGCTGCTAGAGCTAAAAGAAAAAGTGTTGAACAACAAGATTTAAGCGAGGCTATAGAAAGGGTTGTAGCTGGTCTAGAGAAGAAAAGTAGAGTTCTTCAAGATGATGAGAAGAAAGTAGTTGCTTATCATGAAGTAGGGCACGCTATTGTTGGCCATCTAATGCCGGGAGGATCTAAAGTAGCAAAAATTTCAATTGTCCCAAGAGGGATGAGTGCATTGGGTTATACTCTTCAATTGCCAACAGAAGAAAGATTTTTGAATTCTAAAGAGGAATTAAAAGGACAAATAGCTACACTCCTTGGAGGAAGATCAGCGGAAGAGGTGGTTTTTGGAAAAATTACTACCGGAGCCTCAAATGACTTGCAAAGAGCAACTGATATAGCAGAACAAATGGTCGGTACATTTGGAATGAGTGATATTCTTGGTCCCCTCGCCTATGACAAACAAGGTGGAGGTCAGTTCTTAGGAAATGGAAACAATCCAAGAAGATCTGTTAGTGATGCTACTGCTCAAGCAATAGACAAAGAGGTTAGAGATTTAGTCGATGATGCACACGAAACAGCACTTAATATTTTGAGGAATAATTTACCTCTTCTTGAATCTATTTCTCAAAAAATTCTCCAAGAAGAAGTTATTGAAGGTGAGGATCTTAAAACCCTCTTAGCAGAGAGTAAAATGCCTGCATAGTAGAATTTAAGTTTTCTTATAAAGTTAGATGTTAAACCCAATCAAGCTTGCAAGTAAAAATTTTTTATCAAGCTTGGATACCTCGTGTGAAGAATTTCATCATATTTTAGAAATAGCAAAAAATTTTAAAAATAAAGATCTCAATATAAAACTTAAAGAAAAAGTTTTAGGATTAATTTTTGATAAGTCATCAACTCGTACCAGAGTTAGTTTCCAGGTGGCAATGTCAAGACTTGGCGGCACCACAGTTGACCTAAATCCTACTACTTCACAAATTGGGAGAGGAGAGCCAATTAGAGATACAGCAAGAGTGCTAAGTAGATACTGCGATGTTCTTGCGATAAGAACATTTAAACAAACTGATTTGGAAGAGTATGCAAAATGGTCCTCTAAGCCAGTTATTAATGCACTCACAGATTTAGAACATCCTTGCCAAGCTTTAGCTGATTACATGACGATTAAAGAGGAATTTGTTGATTTTAAAAATACGGTTTTGACATTTATAGGTGATGGTAATAATGTTGCTAACTCGATAATTTTGTGTGGGGCTTTACTAGGAGTAGAAATCAGAATTGCATGCCCTAAAGGTTATGAGCCAAACTCATTAGTTATTAAAAAAGCTCTAGAAATATATAAAGATAGTAATCTCCTAAAAATAACTAACGATCCTAATACTGCGGTATTAGGAGCAAATGTTCTCTATACAGATGTTTGGACCTCTATGGGAGACGAAAATCTAAAAGAAGATAAAGATAAAAATTTTGATAAATTTACTATCGATAATAATTTAGTAAGTAAAGCTAATAAAGATGCGATTATTCTCCACTGCCTTCCTGCATATAGAGGTAAGGAGATAACAAATGAAGCTTTTGAAAGTGAAAAAAGTAGAATTTTTCAGCAGGCAGAAAACAGAATGCATGCGCAGCAAGCTCTTTTAGCATGCTTGCTCAGCTAAAGTACTTGCAATATATTCTAAATAAAGGTACAAATGTATTAGAGTACATTTGTTTTAGTGGATTATTATTCTGAGGAAAATCTTACAGATGCTCAAAATGAGCTTTATGTATGGATAAAGGATTATATGAAGAATTTTCAGCATAGTCCTTCCATTAGACAAATGATGCAGGCAATGGGATTAAAATCTCCTGCACCAATTCAGAGTAGATTGAAACATTTGCAGGAAAAAGGTTACATTTCTTGGCAAGAAGGCAAAGCTAGAACTATGCAAATAGTAGACGAAATTACTGGTGGAGTTCCAATTATGGGTTCTGTCGCTGCAGGAGGTTTAATTGAAACTTTTTCTGATGTTAATGAAAATTTGGATCTATCTGAAGTTTTACAAAAAAAAGATGTTTTTGCCTTAACTGTAAATGGTGATTCAATGATAAATGCTTGTATTGCGCATGGAGATATGGTTTTGATGGAACCTATTAAAGATTCTTATTCGCTAAGAAATGGAATGATTGTTAGCGCTATGGTCCCAGGACTAGGTACGACTTTGAAATATTTTTCAAAAAAAGGTCAAAAAATTTACTTAGAAGCTGCTAATCCAGCTTATGAACCTATTGAGCTAGATTTAGATGAGGTGGTTTTTCAAGGAAAATTATTAGCTGTCTGGAGAAAGGTTTAGTTAAAGTCAAAAATTATACCTTTCTATAAAAGATGTATGTAATATGTGTCTTTCAATTTGATATTAAATTTTGAAATTACTCAAGCAATTTATTCTTTATGTCTTCTTCTCTTTTTTCACTTACAATAATTGTCTTTAACTTTTCGTTTAATTCTTTTAGAGGAGATTTAGATATTATTAAATTATTATTTTCGTCCATTCTGACTAGACAATTATATTTAAATGAAGGGTCAAGTGATGGGCAATCACTTCTTTGATGTGCCCCCCTACTTTCATTTCTTTGGAGTGCTGAAAGAATTGTAGCTTTTGCACTTATCAAAGAAGATTGTAAGTCAAAAATCAAAGCTAGATCTTCGCAATTATGTTTATCGATTCTGATATCGATTTTATCTATTTTGGTTTTGATAGTTTCAATTTTTGATAATCCTTCTCTAAGTAAAGTTTCGTTTTTGATTACGCCACAATATTTCCACATTATTAATCGTAATTCGTGTTGAAGAGGCCTGACTAGTTCATCTCCATTTTTGATGAACTTATTAATGTTTTCATGCGCAAAGGCAATAGTTTCATTAGATCTTAATTGTTGATCAATTCTTTTTGAATATTTTGAGGATGCAATACCAGCACGTTTGCCAAAAATAAGAATTTCTGCCAAAGAATTTCCACCTAAACGATTAGCTCCATGCAGTCCTCCTGCTACTTCTCCTGCTGCGAAAAGGCCCTTTACTGAAGTAGATAAATCTTCTGGATTAACTAAAATTCCACCCATAGAATAGTGGGCAGTAGGCGAAACTTCCATGGGTGATTTTGAAATATCAAGCATTTGAGTTTCAAGAAATTGTCTATATATATTTGGTAGTTTCTCAATAATGAACTCTCTACTTTTGTGGCTAATATCAAGAAGAACCGCTCCATTTTTTGTTCCTCGACCTTCAATTATTTCTGTGTAGTTAGCTATTGCTACTTTATCTCTAGTTGATAATTCCATTCTTTTTGGATCATAATTTTTCATAAATCTCTCTCCTTTTTTATTTATTAACCTTCCACCCTCACCTCTTACAGCTTCGGTAACCAAAGTACCTTCAATTTCTTCAGGTGAAACCATACCTGATGGGTGAAACTGTACCATTTCCATATCTATTAATTCACATCCCGCTTTAAGTCCTAAATAATATCCATCCCCTGTATTTTCATTTTTTCTAGAGGAACTTTTTTTCCATAATCTTGTATGCCCCCCTGTACATAAAACTACTGCATCAGCAAAGTGTACAGTCCTTTCCGACGTAGATAAATTAAATGACATTGCGCCAAAGCAGGTGTTTTCTCTAATTAATAATTCAGTTACATACTGGTTATCATAAATAGGAATTTTTAACTCATCTGATTTTTTTAGGAGAGTTTTTAAAATTGATAATCCTGTAAAATCCCCTGAGTAACAAGTTCTACGATATTTGTGTGCACCAAAAAACCTTTGATCTAGTTCACCATTTTTTAATTTTGCAAAATCAGCACCCCATTTATCTATTTCTTTAACTAAAGATGGTGATTCTTTCGCCATTATTTCAACCTTTAAAGGATCTCCTATTCCATATCCCTCTAAGTAAGTGTCAATAAAATGTTGTTCCCAGGTGTCTTCTTTATCTAAAGTTCCTAAAGCAGCATTAATTCCACCTGCTGCTAAAACGGTATGAGCATCAGTCTTTGGTCTTTTTCCCAGAATAGTGACATCAAGACCTGACTTTTTTATCTCGATGGCTGATCTTAGACCCGCTCCGCCACAACCTATGACAAGAACGTTTGTTATTTGAGTTAGATGATCTTTAACAGGCAATTTTTCTTAAAATTATTTTACTTATTAAGTCTAACTCCTTTGAGTTAATAAAAATAAATGCTTTCTTTTTAATATTTATATATTTAGTTTGTTTTTAATAAACCTAATATTTTCTTAAAAAATACAATTATTCATCACTTAGAGATATTATGTGAAGTTTTTATTGATTATTTTTTAGGATTAAAAGTACTTTCCCAAATACTCCATACATAACAACTTAGATTTTTAATTCCCAGGTACATTTTAATTTCTAAATTTAAAAATCAAATTATTTAAAGTACTATAGGTATTAAGGCAGTTATGAATCAAATCTTTGGTCTTATAATATAACTGTCGTTTAGCTAATGGGGCCATAGCTCAGTTGGTAGAGCACCTGCATGGCATGAAGCAACTAAAAGCATTGATACAACATGATATAACTGGACTTTTAAAGTTAATATTACAAAGTGTGGCGCAGAATTTGGCGCAGTTTTGATTAATCAGATATTTATATAACTTCTATTGGTAATACTATTATTTACATCTTTATATATTATATTTAGTGCTATATTTATAATTAATTAATTTCATTTAGTATTGATTTCAGGAGGTAGTGCTACAATCTACTTCTCTTGAGTAGTAGAAACATCCAACTCGTTTACATTTTATAAACAAATGTTATATTAGACCTATACTTTCATGCTTTAAATATAGTAAATAAAGTATTTGAAACGCATTTGATTACATAAATGTTAAAAGAACTAAAACGACCCTCAATCTTTGAAAAAAAGATTACTAAATTTTATATGGAAAATGAAGGAGTCGAAAACGATCAGCAAGAAATTTCAGCAAGGTTACATAAAATTCAAGGGATCTTTTATCTATTGCCACATCGTGAGTATGGTCAGAAATGGAAAGATTTAAAGTTCGGCATTAGTGCGCAAAGTTTGATTGAAAGAAAAGATTCTCTTTTAGCTGATTCTTTAAAGTTAAACTCTGGGTATTGGGAAAAGATAGAAAAAGCAAAAAAATCACGCTTTAAATATTTTAATGAAATAGAGAAAAATATCGAAGAATTATTAACCAAAAAACGGTTTTCAAATTTTCAATAAAAATGATTTCAAAGGATATTTTATTCTTATCTGAAAGGCTTACAGAATATAAGGTTTCTCATCTAACTATTCCTATCTTTGCAATTATTGTTTATTTCACCTTAAAAGATATGCAAATGTATTGTTTAGATTTTGAATTAACTGAAGATTATGTCAAAGAGAGCAACTAAACAAGAAACTGAATTAAGAGTTGCTCATGCTGCTGAATTAGTTGCTGAAGGACAGGCTTATTCTTCAATTACCACCCATGTCGCCGTAAAATATAATATTTCAAGACGCAGAGCGAGAGAAATCACATCCAAGGCCTACCTTTTACTAAAAGATGATATTGAGGAAGGGGATCTAAATCGCCCTGAAATGACAGCAAAATTAGTATGTACTTTAGAAAATGCAATGTATAGAGCAATGCGGGAAAAACAATATTCAGCAGTTGCAACTAATGCAAAAGTTCTTATGAAATTAGTTGGATTAGAAGCAAAAGTAAAAAATTAAAGCGGGTGCTTTGGGAGCACTAGGTCGCAGGTTCGAATCCTGTCGCCCCGATAGTTATAGCAATAGATCTCAGCAATTCCAAAAAGTGAGTCTCAAAAATCCGTAGAAAATTCCGTAGATATTTATGGAAATTAACAAAAACTTCTACGGAAGTTGGAGGATATGTGTGCAATTAAATGTTGAATACAGGCAATATTGGACTATATTATGATCAATCGGATTGCAGCGAGTGACTTTTCGTTCCCTTATATATAAGGGCGTGATCAACCTTAATCGGCAATGTTTACGAAGAAACCTCCGCCAACCCCCTTCCACTACCGCCACGAAGTAAGCATGGTTGCCCTTCTTGAAAAGCGGAATTATAGATGGAGCTCTAAGAGTGAGACGTAGTTTCTGGGGAGGGTCTGCAGATTAAACAAAAAATTAAATGTTTTTTCTCAGATCATGGCGTTATCAACTTGGCTTCCTTTAGAGGATTTGGCAGAACAACTATATTGTTCAGAACGTACTATTTATAAACTTAAAGCTTCCAATGTATTTGAAGCCGGAACTTGTTTTTATCGGATAGGTAATGGACAAGAAAAAGGGAAATGTATTTACAACTTAGAAAAATGTAGAGAGGCATTACTCCTTCATACCAAGGAAGGACAAGAAAAGAAGAAAGGAACTCGATATAGCAAAAAAATGCTTAAAGACCTTGTTTCAAGGGAGGTTAAGTAATGAGTAACAACAAAAAAGATCCAGAAACACAAAAAATAATAGCTAAAGAAAAAACTAAAAAAGTTAGCTCAGACGAATACGCCATTAGTCCTTTTGGCACTTTGTATAAAACTTATAAAAGAACAAGTATTCAAAAGCCAGCTAATAAACAAATTAAAGATAAGAAAAGGGAAGCAAAAACAATCACTGAAAGGTTAAATTCATTTGACGACGAAGTAGATACCTTTTTTAAAGGTAATTGTGAAATTCAACCAAAGGACAGAATAGTTTACTTAAGGGATAAAGCGAAAAATCTTGGATTAAATCTAAGAGATAACGAAATCAGAGCAAAGATTTGGGAAGGTCGTAAACGATCTAAAGGACTTGTGACAATGCTTGCTCCAGATATGGAAATAAATGCACCACAAGAGGTTTGGTTAGTTGAGGATTTAATAATGAAATCCGATACAAACCTTCTTATTGCTTCTCCTAAAGTTGGAAAAACTACTTTAGTTGTTGACTTGATTGGCAAATGGAGTCGAGGCGTTGAAGATTCCTATTTGGGTAAAAAGTTTATTGGTAAGTGTCCTTCGATTTTTATTGTTGGGACTGACATGCCCAGGTCAAGGTGGTTACCACTTCTGAATAGATTTGGTCTCGCAGAACAAACAGGCAAAGATAAATGGAAATTATTAAACCCGATAATTGGCTTATTTACACAAAATGAATCATTGCATCTTGATGATTCTGGATTATCTCGTATTGGAGAATTAGTCAGCAAAAATGAGGGATGTTTATTGTTGATAGATAGTTACTCAAAAGTTGTTGCACCTCTCGGACTTAAAGAATCTGACGCCAGTTTTGCTGGCCCAATTGGAGATCTTCAAGAGGTTGTGGCGCCTTTTGGAGTAACTACAATTGTCATTCACCACAGTGGCAAACAAAGTTTAGGATCTGGTGCTGTGATAGCTTCAAGGGGTTCAACTGCTCTTCCGGCTGCAGTATCTCAAGTTATAAATTTAAAATGGTTTAATAGAGACGAAAATCGTCAGGATAAAAGAATACTTCTTGAAACTGAAGGTAGAGGAATGTCTTTAGAGGCAATAATTTTGCAGACTCAATATGGTTTTGAATCTGATGGAGATGCAACTGATGTCATTGAAAGGCACAAAGAAAAAGAAAAAATAGCACGATTACAAGACACTCAAGCTGAGGTATTTGAAGAGGTGAAAGATAGGAGACCTCTAGAAACAACTTCTGGTGACATTAAAAAGGCTTTAAAGATTGGTGATAGGTCTGCTCTCAGGTCATTAAGAGCATTAGAAAGAAAGGGTTTATTAATAAGCGAAACCAGAAGAACTGATAAAGGTAGATGCGTAGTTTTTAAAATATCACCAACAATTGTCTTAACTGACTAGATGTCTTAGGTGACTAAACCGTCTGATCTTTTTAGACATTGGACACTTCAGATACTTAGGATGCATAGACACATTAGGCACCTTTAGTAAAAAACTTTCGAAATTATTTATGAAAAAAGAAACCGATATTATCTTTTGGGTCCTTTCTAGAGTAAGTGGGTGGGTGATTTCGAGGCGCTCAATATTTCTAGGTAAAAGATTGCATAATTAGACACACTTTTACAAATTCCCGATTATACAAATAGCTAAAATTAAGTTGTAGCAATTTATCTCATCAAATGTAAATAATTAAAGATGAAACCAAAATCATTGCATTTGGAAGCTTATACGATTTCCGAAACAGCTAAAAGACTAGGCTATAAAAGCACTAAAACAATCTATCGACTTCTCAAAAGAGATTTATTAGAAGACTATGTTTATCTAGAAAGATCAGGAAGAGTTTATTTAGTATTAGAGCCGCAAAATCTTCCATCTTTAGGGGAAAAAATTAGAACAAATATTCAGTTTAAAAAATCTAATGTCATTAAAAAAGGGGCTAAGCCCCTTTTTTTTAATAATTCGGTTTAATTAAAATTAATTTCCTCCCAGAGGTGACCAAAGAGTTGCTTCTGATCCTATAACTGGGGCAACACCATGACTTTTGATTTTAGTAGAAACTTTATTTTTAACAATAGGAGTATCTATTTCTCCTAAAGCTGACCATAAAGTTGATTGATGAGCGATAACAGCTGGAACTTTTAACGTTTGAGATTGTAAAGAAGGCTTATGGGTTCTTACAAGTTGTACTCCAAGAGAACCAACAACAAATGCCCCAAGAAAACCTGCAAATATAGCAGTAGTATTGTTACTCCTTACTGAGGTAGATACGTTATTAGACATAATAGTTATGTGACTAAATTTCATTTTTGACCGAAGTCCCCGTTCCTTGGCTTCAATCTTAATGCGGCTCGCAAAACGAGATGAACGTTTTTGTAGTCTACGCTACATATTAACTATAAGTACAATTTAATTTATAAGTTGTTCATTACTATACAAAAACTTATTAAAAAATAAGAAACTTAATTTTAAAGTGAAGAAAATATATTTGAATTTTTTTGAGTAAAAAATGATTGATTATTTTCATAATTGTTAGCAGAATAACTTCCGGAAACAACAGTTCCGTGAGTTACCCCAAAAATAAAACCAAGTAAGATCGCTAAACGCATCCAAGAGTATAAATTTGAAACTAATTTCCCTCGAATTTAGAATATATGATGTTGTTATTTATACTAAATAATTTTTTATCCCCCAAGATATGACATTGATGGATGAATTTTTTGATTTTTGTCAGTTGTTTTTTCTAATTTTTTAAATCTATCTTCACTATAGTTATCTTCTCTCGCTTCCCAAATGCTCTTGATTTTATTTTCCAGTTCATGGAGATTAATTGGTAGAGATAACCATGGGTTTAGATTTATACCTTCACTAGAAAAAAGACACGTGTAAGCATAACCATCGCTAGTTATCCTCAACCTATTACAATCTGAACAAAAAGGATTACTTACTGAAGAGATTGTACTTATAAAACTTTTTGAATCACTGATGTACCATCTATTGGCTGTTTGCCCTTCCTTTCTTCCGTAGTCTTTTAATCGATATTTCTTCTTTAATAAACTAATAATTTTTTCAGAGAAAAAAACATCTGATGGCTTCCAATTATTAGATGTGCCTACGTCCATATATTCAATAAAGCGAATTTCTATAGACCTTTTTTTTGCAAAATCAACTAATTCAAAAATTTGATTATCATTTATCTCTTTTTTAATGACTGCATTTATTTTTAATTTCCCCTCCTTTGGATTAAATCCAGCATTAATTGCATGATCTATTCCTTCAAGGACAGTAAATAATTTTTCTTTACCAATAATTTTATTTTCCTCTCCAATCATGTTTGAAAAAATATCAGGATCAATTGCGTCTAAACTTACTGTTATACGGTCTAACCCATTTTTAAAAAGCTCAATAGCTTTTTTCTCAGAGAGCAAATATCCATTTGTAGTTAAAGAAATATCCTGTAAATTTGCTATTGGATTTGATTCTTCTAACCTTTGCAATTTAATTTCATGAAGAAGTTCATCTAATTGAGAACTTAATAAAGGTTCACCTCCAGTAATTCTTAAAGAATTTACCCCTAATCGACAACTGACCAAAATTAATTTTTTAAATTGTTCAATATTTAATACATCTAAACTATAATTTTCTGGCTTACAGTAAATGCATGAAAAATTGCAATTTTGTTTAAGAGATAACCTTAAAACTTTTAACTTTCTTTTTCTATTATCCTCCAATTGCTTAAGTCCCATTATTCATATTTAAAAATTCTCTCTTCGAATTTATATTAATTAAATCTCCATTGTTTGCATAGAAATATTTATGGGGAATTTGATCAACCCATCCAAGAAAGTTTTTCTTTCCAGAGGATAACTTTTTTTTTAATTTAAAATGATTTTCTTCATTGAGGGGATAAATACCGAATAATGGTTGTACAAAAATTCCATCATGGGATACTACCGCAGAATTTTGATTTTTTTCCCATGATTTAATAAGTGAATAAATTAATTTTGTATTCAAATTAGGCATATCGATTGGGATAATCAGGATATTTTTAGTGTTTTTTTTAAAAGATGAAAAAATTTGTTCTATACAAGTTAAAGGGCCATCAAAGGGTTTGGCATCTGAAATAAACCCAACATTATTTCTTTTATCAACTTCTTTTGAATGAGAAGTATGATTTGTTATTACAAAAGTTTCCAAATTAAGAGTATTTAATATTTTTATTTTATGAGTAAGCCAATTTCCGCCTTCATGATGTTTAATTAGTGCTTTATCAAACCCCATTCTTGAACTCTTGCCACCAGCCAAGATGAATGCCTTAAATTTTTTATGTTTTATTTCCATAACTTAGGTAATATTTTCCCACGAGTATTTTATGTATCGAATAATACCAATAATAAGATTGCTAATTATTCCCAATTTTGAATTTTTCTTAGTACTGACAATATAATTTTAGCCTTTTAAAAAATTTGAATTTATTTCCCCTCAAATTTCGTATTAAATAATACAAATGAATGCATTGATCGAAATATAAATTGCTTAAAAATTAATCTTTAAAAATTTTCATGTTAAGTGATGTTTGGTCTTTGAATGGCAGATATAGAACTCTTCACCTCACCTGGTTTGCCTTTTTCCTTACTTTTGTTGTTTGGTTTAACCTCGCACCTCTTGCAACTACTGTTAAAGCCGATTTAGGTTTATCTGTCGCTCAAATTAGGACAGTAGCAATATGTAATGTTGCTTTAACTATTCCTGGCAGAGTTTTGATTGGAATGTTATTGGATAAATTTGGTCCAAGAAAAACTTACTCAACAATCTTGATATTTTCTGTAGTCCCATGTTTATTATTTGCTAGTGCGCAAGACTTCAATCAACTTGTAATTGCGAGATTGCTTTTATCAATAGTAGGAGCAGGTTTTGTTATCGGAATAAGAATGGTATCTGAATGGTTCCCTCCCAAAGAAATTGGATTAGCTGAGGGAATATATGGAGGATGGGGAAATTTTGGATCTGCTTTTTCTGCGCTTTCTCTTGTTGCCGTAGCTGGATTCTTGTCTTTTTCAGGAGGTTTTGAGTTTCCAACTGGAGCCGTACTGAATTGGAGAGGAGCTATTGTTCTTACAGGAATTATTTCTTTTGTTTATGGAATTATTTATTTCTTTAGTGTGACTGACACACCTCCAGGAAAACCCTACCAAAGGCCTGCAAAAACAGCTGGTTTAGAAGTAACGAGTATAAGAGATTTCTGGGGTTTAATTGGAATGAATGTTCCATTCGCAGCAATTCTTTCAGTACTATGTTGGAGACTTCAGAAGGTAGGTTTTCTAACTTCTTCTACTTATCCAATAGCTTTGCTTGCAGTATTGGCTTGGTTTGTTTTTCAGACTTGGGGAATTGTAAGGACAAATATTGAATTGTTGAAAGGAACTAAAATTTACCCTAAAGAAGATAGATATGAATTCAAACAAGTAGCTATTTTGGAATTAACTTACATAGTAAATTTTGGTTCTGAATTGGCAGTAGTTTCTATGCTTCCTAGTTTCTTTGAATTTACTTTTGATTTACCTAAAGCTGTAGCTGGAATTTTGGCATCATGTTATGCATTTGTGAATTTAATAGCTAGACCTGCAGGAGGATTAATATCTGACAGAACAGGTAATAGAAAAAATACAATGGGATTCCTGACAATGGGATTAGGTTTTGGATATCTATTGATGTCTTTAATAAAACCTGGAACTTTTACAGGATCAGCAGGAATTCTTATGGCTGTATTTTTAACTATGCTCTGTTCATTTTTCGTTCAATCAGGAGAAGGTTCAACTTTTGCTTTAGTTCCCTTAGTTAAAAAAAGAGTAACAGGACAAATAGCTGGATTGGTTGGGGCTTATGGAAATGTTGGTGCGGTAACTTATCTAAATATTTATAGCCTTTTACCTTTATGGATGGGTGGAGGTAAAGATCCTTCTCCAGAAATAATTGCGGCTTCAAATAGTGCCTTCTTCCAAGTCTTAGGTATAGCAGGATTAATAGTTGGATTCTTCTGTTATTTCTTTTTAAAGGAACCTCAAGGATCATTCGCGGATGCTTATGAAGGCGAAAAAGCTGAAAATTACGTTTAACCAATAACTATTGAGATATTTATAAAAGAAATTTTATGAATTTTACTAAAAGTCAATGCCCATATTGCGGTGTTGGCTGTGGTTTAAAAATGAAGCCTAAAAGTTCTGTTTCTGATGATAAATGGTTAGTAAGTGGAGATAGGGATAGTCCTTCAACTCAAGGTAAATTGTGCGTAAAAGGAGCAACAGTTTGTGAGACCCTAAAAGATGGGAGATTAAAAGTACCACTTTACAGGGAAAATTTAAATAAAGAATTTAAAGAAATTTCCTGGGACGAATCATACGAAATTCTGAAAGAGAATATTTTGAGTTCTATAAAGAATTATGGACCTGATTCAATAGCTATGTATGGCTCAGGTCAATTTCATACTGAAGATTATTACGTAGCCCAAAAGCTTCTCAAGGGAGCAATAGGCACAAATAATTTTGATGCTAATTCAAGACTATGCATGAGCTCAGCAGTAGCTGGATATAACAGAAGTTTTGGCTCTGATGGCCCTCCTTGTTGTTATGAAGATATTGATCATTGCTCTTTAATTTTATTAATAGGGACAAATACTGCAGAATGTCATCCCGTTCTTTTTGATCGAATTAAAAAACGTAAAAGAAACGTAAATGATAATTTAAAAGTAATAGTAATCGATCCAAGAGAAACAGAAACTTCATCCATAGCAGATTTTTACTTACAAATTTCTTCTGGAACAGATCTTTTTTTATTAATTGGGATTGCGAATTATCTTTATAAGAATCAATTAACTGATCAAAATTTCATTGATAAGTCGACCGAAAGCTATTTTGATTTTGTAAAACATATACAAAAATGGGATTTAATAAAAATAAGTGAAATTTGCAATATATCCGAGAAAACAATTATTGATATTGCAAAATTATGGGGAGAAAGTAAAAATGTTTTAAGTCTCTGGTCGATGGGTTTGAATCAAAGGCAAGAGGGTACAGCAGCAGTAAATGGGCTAATAAATCTTCATCTAATGACAGGCCAAATAGGCAAAGAAGGTTCTGGTCCTTTTTCCTTGACTGGCCAACCAAACGCTATGGGGGGGAGAGAAGCTGGTGGACTATCGCACCTTCTTCCAGGATATAGGTTTGTAAAAAATAAAATAGATAGGAATGAAATTGAAAAAATATGGGGGTTCCCTGAGGGAAAGATATCTGCAAAACAGGGTCTATCTGCATTTGAACAAATAGAAGCTATAAAAAAAGGATCTGTGAAAATTTGGTGGATTGCAGCTACAAACCCTTTGGTTAGCATGCCTAATTTAAACTTTGTAAAAAAAGCACTTTCAAAATGTCCTTTAATTATCCTCAACGAATCTTATGAACAAAGTGAATCAATTAAATATGCTCATCTAGTATTGCCCGCGGCTCAATGGAGCGAAAAAGATGGTGTTATGACAAATTCAGAAAGAAGAGTAACCCTTTGCCCATCTTTCAGAGAATCGAATAAAAATTCAAAACCAGATTGGCAAATATTTGCTGAATTAGGACAGAAGATAGGCTATTTCAAACAATTTGAATATGAATCTTCATCTGAAGTTTATGATGAATTTTTAAAAACGACTACAAAAAGATTATGCGATATGAGCGGATTATCATATCAATTATTAAAAAATCATGGTCCTCAACAATGGCCTTATCCTAAAGGCAGCGTACCTAGTAAATCTTCAAAAAGATTATATGAAGATGGTCATTTCCCAACTGAGACTGGCAAAGCAAATTTTTGTATTGATGATCCTATAGGGTTGGCTGAACCCCCTTCAGATGAGTACCCACTAATTTTGACAATTGGAAGATATCTAAGTCAATGGCATACAATGACAAGAACTTCTAAAGTTCAAAAACTTACAAAAAAGAATCCAGAACCGTTATTGGAAATTAATTCTAAAGATGCTTTATCTTTAAAAATCAAAAATGATGAAATAGTAAAAATTAAATCCAAAAGAGGGGAAGTTCAAGCAAAAGTTCAGATTACTGACAAAATTAAAGCAGGTACAGTTTTTTTACCAATGCATTGGGGTTTTAGTCAAAAAAATATGTGTGAAGTAAACTCTTTGATGCATGAGAAGTCATGCCCGATATCAAAACAACCAGAATTAAAAGCATGTGCAGTAATAATTGTTCCAAACTAGGCAAGAATCTTATTTTAGAATCTCATCAAATGCTCTATCCAAATTGTTGTGTTCATGACTGGGTCTAACTAATTTGCAAAAAGCAAATCTATCTAGTTCGTTTAAATTGCTCCATTTTTCAACAGAAATATTAATTCCCCTTGCTAGTGCCGATTTTAGAACTTGGTCAGGAACTTTATTTTTATTTTGCCAAGGTTGATTAATTGAAATTTCTATTTCTTTTGCTTCTCCATATTTTGAATTGGATGTAATTTCTTTCAAAAAAATTTTTAAATCAAAAAGATCGTTTTTTGAATCTGGCCAATCAACTATCTTATTTTTTTCAATTAAATTAAAATCTTGCCAATGAGTAAGTTTTAATTTAATTCCAATTAAATCAAGTTTCCTTCTTACACATAAAGGAATGCATCTTAAATCTTTAATAAAATCATCCTCGAAATTAAAATAATGATTTGATTGACTGTTAACCAAAATTAAATTGATATTTTATTAATAAATTAATGCTAAGTATAAAAAATTGATATTAGCTTTATTAAAAATTTTATTTTTTGTATTATTGAATAAATTGCTTAATGGAAATGGATAAATCTTTAACTCATATTAATGAAAGGGGAGAAATGAACATAGTTGATATTTCAGATAAAGTAGAAACTAAAAGAGAGGCTTTAGCAGAAGGATATATTAATTTAAACAAAGAAATATTAGAAAAAATAAAAAATGAAAAAATTAAAAAAGGTGATATTTTTGCAGCGGCTAGATTTTCTGCAATAAATGGTGCAAAAAAAACCTCAGAACTTATTCCTCTCTGTCATAATTTATCATTGAATAAAATCACAATTGATTTTGAAATTTGTGAATCAATGAAAGCAATTAAAATTATTGCTTTTTGCAAATCTCATTCGAAAACAGGTGTTGAGATGGAGGCTCTTACATCAGTTTCAATTGGTCTTCTCACTCTATATGACATGCTTAAAGCTTTAGATCCTTTTATGACTATTGATAATATTCGCCTTTTAGAAAAAAAAGGTGGTAAGAATGGAATATTAAAAAGAAGTTAAGTACTCACAATAATGGGAATTGATATAAATAATCAGGGTCTTTATTTAAATGACGCTATTAAAAAAATCTTGGAAGAGATAGATACTTTAATAGTGAATAATGAAATTTTACATAAGGAAGAGATCAATTTAGACGAAGCACTTGGAAAAGTTTCTATGGAGGAAATCTTATCTGAGGAAGATATACCAGGTTATAGATCATCAGTTATGGATGGATATGCGCTAGGAGAATCAACTAAAGGGAATAAATGGAAAATTGTCGGAGAGTCTTTTCCCGGGAAGCCATTTAATGAACTTCTTAAAAAAGGTGAAGCTGTAACGATTAGTACAGGTTCATTTGTGCCAGATAATTGTTTTTATGTGATACCTCAAGAACAAGTTTCTTTAGAACTTTTAAACGGAAATGAGTATATTCTTAAAAAAGAAAAATCATTTAATAACTCTTGGATTAGAGAAAAAAATGATCAAGTATTTAAAGGTGAAATATTAATCAAGAAAGGGGTAAAGATTACACCTGGGATTTTAAGCAAATTAGCAAGTTGTGGGATAAAAACTATAAAAGTGAGCAAAATTTCTAAATTAGGTTTACTAATTACTGGAGATGAACTTATCAAATCAGGGACTGCAAGAAAGAAAGGAGAAATATGGGAAAGTAATAGCATTTTGATAAAATCAATCTCAAAAAATCTTGGATTTGAAATTAATGAAATTCATATAGAAAAAGATAATTATCAAAATATTAAAAATTCTCTTAGAAATATTTCTGAATTTAACGATGTGGTTATTTCAGTTGGTGGGATATCAGTTGGTAAAAAAGATTTTTTAAAAGATATTATTAACGAGATAGGAGAAATTAAATTTTGGAAACTATTTTTAAAGCCAGGAAAACCCTTTGCTTTTGGATTGATAAATAAAAAAATTCCTTATTTTGGATTACCGGGGAATCCCGTTTCGGCAGCTATTACGTTTATCCAACTTGTGTGGCCCGCGCTTCAGAAACTTGAAGGCATTACTAATATTGAATTCCCTCTTAGGATTAAGGTTAAGCTGAATTCTGATTTGAAAAGAAGAAAAGGGAGACCAGAATTACTTAGAGGAAAACTTATTGTTAATGAAGAAGGTGAATTGATTGCAGATATTTCTGAAGAACAATCCTCATCAAAGATTAGTTCAATATCTAATTCGGATTTATTAATAGAAATACCTTCTGAAATTGATTTTTGTCAAAAAGGAAATTTATTATGGGCACAACTTTTAAAAAATAATTTTTTATAATTTAAATCCTAATTCAGTATTCTTTTTTACCCATGAGGATCCTTTTAAAGTCCATTCTTTTTTCCAAAAAGGAACTTTGTATTTTGTAAATTCAAGTATTTCTTGGAGATATTTATTTGCAATGCCTCTATGATTTGCACTTACTGCTATTAAAATAATAGGTTCGTTAGGGTAAATGAAACCTATTCTGTGTAAGAGAAAAATACATAAATCGTCCTGTTTTTCTGAAATTTTCATTAAATATCTTTTAATATAATTTTCGGTCATTCCTTTATAATGAACAATTTCTAGTTTCTTTAAATCATTTCCAAATTGATCAAAAGGCCTTACTCTTCCAATAAAAAGTGAGTTTGCTGAATTTTTATTGACCTTCTCCCAAAGTTCGAATTCTTTATAAGGATTAAAAGTTTCTTCTAGGATTCTAAATTTTATTCTTAAATTATCCACCGGTAAACATTGGCATAAATGCCACCTCATCATTTGGATTAATCTTCGCATCCATATCTGTAATTTCTTGATTAATAGAAACGATAATATTATCTTGAGGTAATTTAGAATTAATTAACTTCCATACAGAAAAAACCTTCATTTGAGAGCCTTCAATTGTAAGAAATTTTTCATTCCAACCTAGATCTTCAGCGATACTAGATAATAAAACCACCTTAATTTTGTTAGATTTTTCACTTTCCATCTATAGTGATCTAGTAACTAATGGTTTAATTTTAAGTGGTTTCTATAGCTTTGCTTACTGTTTCTGATACTCGTAACACAAAAAATGATGAGAGTGGAAATTATCTACTTCAAGAGGCTGAGAAATCAGGACACAATATCGTTGATAAGAAAATTTGCAAAGATGATATTTATTTAATTAGAAAATATATAAGCGATTGGATCTCAGATCCAAATATTGATGTAATTATCACAACAGGTGGTACAGGAATTACAGCTAGGGACGTTACTCCTGAAGCTATTAGACCTTTATTAGATAAAGAGATTGATGGTTTTGGGGAAACTTTTAGATTTTTATCATTTAAAAAGATAGGAACTAGTACTTTACAAAGTAGGTGTATTGCAGGATCTGCAAATGATAAGTTTTTATTCGTTTTACCTGGATCTAAGGATGCTGTGATGACAGGTTGGCAAGATATAATTTCTTATCAACTTAATGAAAATACAAAACCTTGTAATTTAATAAATCTCATTGATAAGTTAAAAAAATAATTCTCTAGTTTATTTATTTATTAGAAATTGATTTGAGATCAATTTTTGATTTTTTATGCATTTAAGTAGAGAAGGATCTTTTATTTCATTTTCTAATTTTGATAATTTTTCAAAACTATTATCATTCCAAATACTCCCTAAAGAAAAAATTGCATATTTAGCGATTTCTAATTCTTTATTTAGAGAATATTTATAGAGCAATTTACAAACTATTTCGCTTTCTCTTCTTTTTAAGATTGAGATTATCTTGTAGTTGATTTTGAAATTATCGTAAATTTTTATTTGATCAATAAAAGATAATAATTTTTCATCAGTTAATTGATGAGCTTTGAAATGAAGAATATTAAGACCTGCAATCCAAAAATCTGTTTCGCAAATATCGAATATTTCTCTAATTAATTGAAGTTCAATTTCTCCTCCCCAGGGCTCTAAAGCATTAATTATATGAATATTTAACTTATTATTTTGATAAAGATTTTTTAGTAAAAGATCTTTTGCATTTTTTTTATTTGTTAATTTAAGGGCCTCAATTAATTCAACTTTAAGGCCAAATTTTTTTATCATCTTTTCAAGTAAAAAATATCCTTTCTTTTCTTGCATACCTATCTTTTCCGCAATAACTTTACGAATCTCAAAAGATAATTCCAATGAATAGTAGGAAAATAGAATATCAAGATCTAATTTTTTTGAACCTAATCCATTTAAAACTTCTAATATTTCAGATTCACTTTTGCTCATTAATATATTTTTAGGTTTTTAACTTTGCATTAAATTTGTTGATTAAAATTTCTTTGATTAAATTATAAATTTCATGTTTACTAACTTTTTTAAATTCGGTTTCACCTAAAGTTTGCAGGTGATCTTGTCTTCCTCCAATACTGACATTATATCCATCCTCAGTTCCACCTCCCTCTTTTTTTACCTTTGTGCCGGTCATGCCAATACCACCCATATGAGCTTGTCCACAATTATTTGGACATCCTGTCCAATGGATTTTAACCTCCTCTGATAATTCAAGTTCTCGATCTAATTTTTCAGAAATATTTCTTGCTATATCTTTGGTATTTGCAAGAGCAAAACTACAATAACTACTCCCTGTGCATGAAACAGTACTCGCTGAAAAATGGGATGGATTTAATTTGAATTTTTTAATAATTTCTTCATTAGCAAATTCTTCTAAAATGTTATCTTTCAGGCCAACAATAATTAGATTTTGATCTTCGGTTAGTCTTACTTCACTTTGTCCATATTTTTCACTTAATCTTGCAATTTCTTGTATATCTTCTACACATAATCTTCCTACAGGAATATGTAATCCAGCAAAGTAAAGATTGTTTTGTTTTTGTTTATTAATCCCAAATAAACTTCTTTGTTTTTCGTTGAAAATTGAGCCTGGATCGTTCGACAAAGTTCCAAATTTTTCTTCTACAAGTTTTCTAAATTTTTCAATACCTATAGAGTTTAAATAATATCTGAATCTTCCTTTATTTCTGAGAAATCTATCTCCATTATCTCGCCAAAGGGAAGTAATAATTCCAGTTATTTTACATATATCTTTTTCTTCTACCCAGACATCTAGAGGTATAGCATAAGCATTTAAAGTTGCTGATAAAATTCCTCCTACCCAGACACCAAAGCCTAATATTCCATTTTTAAAAACAGGATGAAAGATAAGATCATTATGTAGAAGAAAATTATCTTTTGCTCCGGCAACTGCAGTATTCCACTTCCTGGGTAAATTGGAGAATTCGGGGTTGCCATTACCAGAATTTGTTAAGTAATCTTCTAATTCAGAAGTATATTTTCTTGTATCAATAATTTCTTCAGGATCAATTCCCGCTAGTGGATTGCCAGTTACATTTCTTGGATTATCCATTCCAGACTGAACGGATGTAATATCAACCTCTCTAAGTCTTTTAATAATATCTGGTAGATCATTTATCAAAACTCCCCTTAATTGAATATTTTGCCTAGTTGTTATATCTGCAGAACCGTCTTCTCCGTATCTAGCAACTATTGAAGCGATTACTCTCAACTGATTAGAGTTTAAAATTCCATTGGGAACTCTAAGCCTCATCATAAATCTTCCAGGAGTTTTTGGTCTCCAAAAAAGGCCATACCACTTTAAGCGCATTTGCAAATCTACTTCATCCATCTCTTCCCACCCTTTAAGAGCATAATCATCTAATTCTTCAAAAATTTTCAGACCATCTTTTTCCGCCTTTTGCTTTTCAATCTTATTTAATTTTTTATCATTTAAATAATATTGCATATTTATTTTTTAATCAGATTATTTTCCCTAGATTTGGGGGGATAAAATGTATCCTATTATACGAATTTCTATAAATATTTTTTATTTTTAAAAATCTATTTCTTTCATAAACAATTTAGTTCATTTACTCTAATAATTGTAATGTTCTAGAATTAATTTTTAACTTTTCCCACCTTGTTTTCTGATTTCCTGATAACAGAATCAAAAGCGTTCTCTAAATCTTTTGTATTAAATCTTGAATAACTTTTTAAATGAGTTTCAAGATCATGTCCCATTGCATCTGCTATTTGTTTTGGTGATCTATAAGTGCCATTTTTATTGATCCTATTATGAGCAACATAGGCGTATCTATGCCGGAAAGAATAAGGTGTGCATTCTTGCCCCTCAACTTCAGCTTCCTTGCAAATTGACAACCAAACATTCTTAGGACTTCTATCTCTTAACTGTTTGCCTAACCTATCTGCGCCTTGTCCTTTGGATATTTGAGGAAGAAGTTCTCCAGCAGCAAACCTTTGCTGCAAAGTAAGGCACCATTCAAAAGGATTTCCATCTATATCCAAAACAAATAAAGGAAATAATCTTCTTCCATTTATCTTTGAATTCGATTTCTTATAAGTAGTCCAAAGTTCTGTTTTATTATTTTTTAGAACTAAATATCTAAGTTCCTCAGGCCTCAATCCATATACGGCACAAAGCTGAGTTGCAAATTGCCATTTTGCTGCATGCTCATTATCTGCAAACGCATCAACCAATCTTCCAATTTGGGAATCTGTTAATGGATAACCTACTCTCTTTTCTGTAGTTACTTCTTCTTCAGCTTTATTAAAAACTGGTGGTCTCCAATATGATGGAAAATCTTCTCTTTCTACGCACCAATTTAAGAATCTATTAAAAGCTAATCTCATATGTCTTCGCATGGTTGTGCCTTTAGCCCAACCTCTTTTTTCTAAATTTTTACCATGTTGATATTCATTACTGACTTTATCCCATAATCTTTTCCCATTTTGAGGTCTTGCTTTTGATCTCTTTACGTAAAAGAGAATTGCTGTAATTACAGGAAGGTGCTTCCTTTTCCATGTATTTTCTTGGATGGTATGTTTATTAGAGTTTCTGTAATTTTCGAGAGCCGTATCCCAGTTCAGCTCGAATTTAGATGATGATTTCTGTGAAATATCAAAAGCAGCTTTTAAAGAAATATTGGATTTATAGTTTTCATAAGTATCAGCAGCATTTTGTATGAGCTTAAGAGCCTCAACCCATTGATCTTCTTGCCATTTGTATGGAAGGTTTATTGATAAAAATCCTGATGCTTTTTTCCCATATAAAACACGAATATTTCCTCTATCAGGTTGAACAGTCCATCCAGTTCCAACAGAGACTTTAATTGCTCTTCTAAATACTTTTATCCAAGAGTTAGTTTCTACCACAAAGCGTCCGAGTGCTCCTCTTTTATTCTACGCAAATCCGTAGAAATATAACCTTACTTAGGCAAAAGTGTGCAGTCTCGTGCAGTCTTATGCAGTACATGATTGAAGTTATAGCTGAGATAACAGAGTCTCACTAATTGCGTGTTAGTGCTTTGGGAGCACTAGGTCGCAGGTTCGAATCCTGTCGCCCCGACCATTTAAAAACCAAGTCATACAAGAGAGTTTCCCAGACTCTCTTTTTTATTGCCAACTATAAGAAAAATAAGACTTAGCGATTATATAGCGATTATTTGCCATACCTTGCATAACCTTGCCCCCTTAATCGCTTTTAATCAAAACTATTTAGTAATGAAAAAAAGGTACTTCCTCTACTTGTTTTGGTGAATAGTCACATATACCAAACTGCATACATTCCATTTGGTCATCACTTAATTTTCTTTCAAATGAAATCGCATCAATAAAAGAATTAAAAGCATTTTGGAACTTATGTTTAATAGGATTTCCGCAAGTCATAATTAACCTCCTTTGATCTAGTAGTTATTTAGTATCACTTATTCTTAAAATCAAGAGTGCAAATACTTAAGGAAAAATATCAATTAATCGATTTTTAATATTTCACTATTTTCATAAAGAGTATTTTTGCTCTAGGAAATTTAAATCATTGCATTTAATTTAGTTCCACTGATTGAGGTTTAACTTCATGAGTACTTACAAAACGAAATACTTCAAAAATACCAAGAAGATCGATAACACACTTTGGTTAGACAAATTAATTAATCAACTCGAGAAAAAAGCAAAAGGAGTTTAATTATGAATACTTTCAGAAATAAACAATTCAAAAACGAATTAGATCCTAAGTATGCGTTTTATGATTTTCTCCGTAGTTGCGAACTTAAAAGTTCTTCTGAAAATACTTTAGAAGAATGTGTAGACAGTTGTGATTGGGAACCCTTATCAGATGATTTAGATTCCCAAAAATAAGAATTTAAACTCTATTCAATATTGATTATTTCGTTATAGAGTTTTTTTATAAATTTAAGGAGGGTAATCTTATGACCAACCTCGGTATAGAGCTACTTGTATTAACTGTGGTTTTAATAAATTTCGGAGCAATTCTCACAGCTAATATTTATTCAAAATCATTAGAAGAACATAAACGCAATAGATTATTTTGCAGTAAATCTTTTAGTAACCCTTATTGTATTATTTGATAAAAATTACTCCCTTTTAGCACTAGGTTTCAGCTCAGCGATTATTTAGCGATTATTTGCATATCCATGCCATACATTGCTGCATACATGAGTAAAATTAAGACTCAACTAAATCCTAGTATTACCAACTAATAAGCTATAGCTTCAATTCGTTCTCATGGGTACTGTCGCAAATTGCGTACTGGGTGCTTTGGGAGCACTAGGTCGAATGTTCGAATCCTGTCGCTCCGATCAGTTATACCAATAGATTAGAAATAATATATCTTGTCTCATTTTGCGAAAAGGTAGCTGGAGAGTAACTAGTAAACAGTTCATGCGCTCGTCACTTATTTATCTAGTGCCTTTTATTGCCACTTCCATCACTTAGGTTGTTCTCCAAAATTTTAGAACTCTTATTAATCAATAAGTGCAACCCATGAAAAAGCTGCTCCAATACCAATTAAAATTCCTGAAACTAAATTTTTACTTTTTAAAATTTTTCCAATGCGTTCTGATAAGTATAGGGCTATTAATAGCAAAGTTCCTTGCCCTATAAATATCCCTAAAAAGTAACTTAATAGAGGACTTTGCTCAGCACCAACAATCGCACCTCCTATCAAGTAACCATGCAAAGAAATCAAGGGTAAAAGTAATGAGCTTGGCAAATAGCCCAAAATGATCATACTTTCTACAACTAAGCTTAAAGATACTAATGCTTCTGCGTAGGGAATAATAAATTCTGGAAATAACAAAATTTGCGCAATAGCACTTCCAATTAAACCAAAACCTAATAAAGGTAATATCCATTTTGTTGGGAATCTCAATCCAATAAGACTTATTGCCAAAATAAAAAGTAGATGGTCTGGACCTAATAAGAGATGACCAATACCACTGATAAATCCCTGCCAAGAAGTTAATGTAGAACTTTCACCCATACCAAATGGATGATGAGCAAATACTGGATTGCAGATACTAATAAAAAACAAATATACAGGAATAATTATTAAAGGGACTCTTAAGTTCTGATGAACATAATTTTTAGAATTCATTTTTCTACTTAAATTAGTGATTTTTGCCTGATGAACATTCTTCACAATCTGTACAGTCGCAAGGACAAACAGAACCACAACCTGGGCAAACTTCTTTCTCGTTTGAAATTAAAGTATCTATTAATAGATTTTTTTTAAAGTAATAACCATAATTTAAAAAATTATTTCTCAATATAAATAATATATTATAAAAAGTCAATTTTACCAATAGTTTATCAATTTTATAAAATTAAAATAAGAAAACGATTATCATTTTTAATAAATTTAAAAATACAATATTAAATAATATTTTGGCAATGAAAATCATATTCATAATTATTATTTAAGAAAGATAAATTACTCAGCATCTACATCAATAATTCGTTTACTTCCTAACGCATTTAATAAATAAAAAAATTTCTAACTTTGGAAACTATTTCTAGTGTATTAAAAAAGTAAAATTAAAGAATTGGATTACTAATTAAGTCTGTTCCATTTTCTCCGATACTTTTCTCTGAAGGAAAATAATTATTATTACAACAACATTCTTTTTCTGAATTGTTAATCCAATTAATTAATCCAGTTCTTAGAGGAGAGGGACATTTTTTACTATTCCTAAGAGAATTTATTTCATTACAAGTAAGTGAATCAGCATGATCGATAAAAATAATCTCCTTTAATCTTAACGTCAATATTTCATTCCATTCATCAAAACGAGTAAAATGTGTCATAAAATCTTGCCATGCATCTTTACTTGAATTATATTTTTTGCTTTTAAACTCTCTTTCGAAAATAGCTTTAATAAAACGACTGTAATTAGCTGCTTCATGAGGGGTAAAATCTACAAACTGTTTATTTATCTTTTTTACTGAACCGATATTTTCTTCAATTAATCTCAGTCTTTGTTCAAAATTATTGAGTTTCATTTCTAAATCTTCTGAAGGAAAATTATACAAATGGTCTTGAAAAGAATCAGTTATGTATTCAACTAAAGATTTGCCTGATTTTCTTGCACTTGATTTTATTTTTTGTAAAAGATCTGGATCGATATTTATATTCAATTGTGTCCTTTTCATTTCAAAATATAAAGGTAATTTATCATATACTAAACCTAAAATTATAGAACTATTGAACCCTATAATACAATTTAGCCTTAATGAAGAATATTACTATCAAACTACAGAATTAAAAATTTGTCTCGATATCATAAATATATTTTGTTCTTAATAAGAATTAACGAATTTTCTCCTAAAATATTAGTCTACTTATCAGCTCCATCCTTCTGACACGAAAAGATTAATAGCGTGATTAAAATACAGTGAATTATCAGTATTTAGTAAAAAGTCATCTATGCTAATGGATTATCCTCACCATAGTCATCCTTGTGGGGCTCATCAGTAAAAAAACATTTGATAATTTAATATTTAATTATATTTTCCTTAGGCATCGTAATTTTGAATGTATTAACAGTATTAACAATTACATAAGAATTTCAACCTATATTTGTACTCTTCCATCCAAAATTAACACCTATTGAAAAGGGAAAACATCTTAACTTATTAAACATTGTAAGTACTATAGTACTATAGATTTCATACTATGAATAATTATTAGCATAAGTACTCTTAATTGTATTTCCGCCATCAGAAGAAGGTGTATAAACAGAGGCTATAAAATATTAATCATCACCCCATACAAGCCGCTAAGCAATGCTCATACCTGGATCATTTAGATAATATACCTTTACTTAAAGAATCATCATCTCAAACAAAAATAATCTTTCTATGAATTTATATTTATATCTAGAGTGGAGATAATCTATCTATTTGTTCAAGTCTAAGAATTAGTGTTTTTAATCTTGAAATAAGTTTCTTATTTTCGTCAATTATTGAATTATTATAGTTTTTTGAAATATAATAATTTTTCTCAATCAAAGCAAACAATTTGGAGTGTTTTGTCAATAGTTCTCTCAGAGATTTTATTTCTTTTTCATGTTTTTTATTTTCATCTCTAATTTTTAAAATTTTCTTTTTAAGTTCTGAAATTTCATTTCTGGTTTCTGAGCCTATTTTGTATTTATTGGTATTACAAGTAAAATCCTTACTTGAAACGAATAAAGTATCCTCACTAGAAGCTTCCGTCATTACAAAGGGATTCATAATATTAAAATTCCCAGCAGGAAAAACAGTCATTAAAATATCTGTTCCTATAAAGCTTGTCATACCAAATAAATTTAAGTCGTAATCAAAATTCATAATCTCTTCCCCAGTAACATCTACTAAAAGAAAATGATTCTTTCCTATAATCAATTTTGATTGAATTCCTTCGGTTATATTAATGTGAGAACAATTATGCTTATGATTTATGCCTTCTGTATGAACAAGAGGCATAACTATTGCAACAAATACAGGCGCAAATAATTTCAGAGGAGGAAGCATTATTAAAAATATTTTTTAGAGAATCTAGATTAACTAGTAATTACATATTAAGATCGGAATAAATCCTTACAATTCCTTTGAAATAAACATTCATTATTTCTCCAATTTTCTTAGTAACCATCCTATTTAATCTTGGCCTCACTTCAAAAGTTGAAGAAACAAAAATTCCTGCACTTTTTGAAACTAGAAAAGAAGCTGAAAAAGCCGCTAAGAATTTCAATTGCACAGGAGCGCATAAAATGGGTAATAAGTGGAAGCCTTGTTCAACTCATGAATTTCATGAAAGTTCTCATGACAAGGACACAAAGGATCTCAATCAGCACCATCATCATTAAGTCTTAAATGAAAGATTCAGTAAATACTAATCAGAATTCAACCGACGGTCCTCCACATTGCGGAAGCAAGCCAAAAAAGATTGCAATAGGGATAGCTCCTCTTGGATATATATATATATATCCAAGAGGAATAGTTCCCATGGGCATTGTCACCATTAGAATTGTGCCAATGGGAGTAGTTTCTCTTGGTGTAGTTGCAATGGGAGTAATAAATGCCTCCATAGTATAGTTGGGATTGGAGTTTTCTCTGCTGGAGTGGCAACTATGGGATTAAAAGTTTGGACTACTGTAGGACCTAAAATTGAACAAAGCACTAAACAAAATAATTCATTAGATTCAATGAATATTTATGCATATCCCACAAAAGCCAAAGCTATTGAAGAAGCTAAAAACTGGGATGTAGGACCTGGAAAAGCTATAAAATATCTCAAATATCTTTAATTCAAGCTTCTTGTGATCTGTCACTTTTTACAAAAGTGTAATTATAACTTACTTTATTTCAATTTATTAATTTGGTAAGGCATGCGGGTAAGGCACCCTAATAATAGCAATAGAAAGATCTCTCAAGAACCATTGCAATAACAAGCTTTTGAAAGGTTTACCGGATCCCCTTCAGTTCTCTGCTGCATCGACCTAGAAATAAGGGAATGGAATTTCCATTAAAATAAAACGTTTATGACCAAACTTTTACTCATTAGGGCGAAAATCAAAAAACAGAAAGGCTTACCCAAGCTAAACTAGCTATAAAAAAGAATGCTTATTTCTAATAGACCTCCTTTTTGAAGAAACGCAAAAGAAGGGTCTTGAATATGTTTTACAACAGATTCTGATTAATTGGAGAAAAATTATATATTTGAAAAACTTGAAATGAGCTCTAAAAGTGCCTTGTTTCTTTTTGGTAGAATTGACCCGAAACAATGTTCAAAAACATTGTCTGCTTTCTCTATGGTTGGATTCCTCACTTACGATTATCCATCTTCAGAAGAGGAAGCCTAAAGGAAAATCAAAGGAGAGCAGAATTTGATTACAACTTGAATACTCTTTATACAGTAGCGAAAAAAAATAGGAGATGAATTAAAAAGCTCTAAGGATTCTTCTATATATCAGTTCTCTTTTGTAACAAATTCTTTTGATATCCTAGAAGGTAAAGGTTTAATAGTGGTTATTGCTCATTTAGCTACAATCGCTTTATGACTACAGTTATTGAAAAGGCAGATTGTATAATTTTTTAGATAATTCTTAAAAATTATGGCATGTTAAAATTTATAACTCCCCTTAGAATAACAAAGAAAGTTGGTTAATATCCTTTGATTAATTGTTTAATACGATCAACTCCAACCCTCTATTGACATTGCCTCGACATAAGAGGAAACTTCGGAGATCTCAAAACTATTTAATCGATCGCTAAATGGAGGCATAGCACCTTTTCCATTGGTTACCTGAGTAATTATCGCAGCTTCTCCATCTGTTGAGTAATTAGCAAGATATTGTTTTAAAGCATTCTGTTGAAGTGTTTTTTCTGGATTGACGGCATTTCCACCAGCTAAATGGCAAGCAGCACAATTTGAATTAAAAATGGATCTCCCATCGGCTTTTGCTGATTTGGTGGCTGATAAGAAAATGCAAGTAACGAGAAAAATAATAAATAGATTTTTCATAAGAAATATTCCGTGTAACTCAGTTATACAATTTTATTTAATGAGGGATAAGATTTTTAAACATTTCTATATATTCTAGTTTTGCTAGACTTTTTTGTTTTAAGTTTAACCAAGAAAAGAAGGGTCTAAAAGAGAGGGCTTATATGAGAGAATAAAAGGTCTTTTATCAGATTTAATTGCTGTAATCACATCAACGCCAGTATGCCATATCCATTGCTGTTGCGGCTCATTTCCATCTACTATTTCACTTGTTCCAATAGGAGAGCCAAAACGATTTCTTAATCCTGCTAGAACTTCCGTCATATTTTCATAATCAATTTCATAAGCAATTTGCTTTAAACCCTCCTCATTTTTAATTCGAAGTTTGAGACTTAAAACAGGTAGATCACTCATTTTGAAATCTTTAACTTCATAAAGATCTTCTTTCTGAGTGTTTTTAATTGGATTTAACATTACGCCAAGATGATTTTCAACGCTGGATAAATCCATACCCCAAGTCATACCTTCAATACAAGCAAAAGCAGGTCTGGAAAATAATTGTATTACAAAGATTATATAAACAAAAATTATATTTTTGAAAGTTTTTTTGGTCGATTTCAAAATAACTCGTGAATAAAATGTTTAGAACAATTAGAAAAGTATATATTTTGTGAGCTACATAATCTGTATATTATAAATGATTCTTTTTAAAATCTCTATTTCATTAATTTCTATTGCATGGAATCCACTGATTGCCCATTTTATGTGCTCCTTCACAACCAGATTTAATAGCTTCTTTTTCTGCCTGTTCTTTTGTGTCATACAATTCTTTTTTAGCGTGATGTTCAGAGCAACCTAATACGAAATTAGGTGCAAAAAATAAAAGAACAAAAGCAATAAAAGAAATAAAGTTTTTCATAATTAATTTATAACCATTTTATTAAACATCTAATTACTAGTTAATCTAGGTTATTTAATATTGATTTTATATTCCAATGAGAATTTTGTTTTAAGTATTTATTTCTCTCAAATTCAATTAGATTATTCATAACAAGGCCAAAGTGGTTAATTCTTTATCATTCAAAACTCTTGATTGAGTTATTTTGTTCTGTAATATATTAAGAGTTGAATTATTGATTACGTAAAAGAAAATATCCACCTATACCGCTACCAATAACATGTAAAATAAATTCTTTGAGAAAGTCTTTCACAAGATTTATTAAGTTGAAAGATCTTTGGTGTAATTATTTCTATTTATTTTGGAATAGGCAAGTGCAATAATATAATTTCTCATATACATAAGTAATAAGTATTTATTCATAACCTTGTAATTAGCAATGCGATAGTATAAGAAAATAGAAAATAGAAAAGAGTAAAGAGATCACTTAATTGGTGTGGTTTTTAAGATCTAAATGATGTTCCTTACTGTTCCTACCTTCGGGAACGCTCAAAATCCACTCTATAACTACTATATATATGTTCCTAGTATATTATATATATAGTAATAGTATATATATGGAATATAGGGGGATAACTATAACGCGAGGTAAGTTTGGTACAAAGGTGGGAACATCGGGAACGTGGGAACACCTGCCTAATCTCAAATGAGTCTCATTTTGTTATTTTTTTATTTTTAACCGATTTAACCGCCGTTCTGGAAAAAGTTTATTTTCTCAATCGATCCATACTAAACAGAATGCTCCTACTCTAGAAGAGTATCCCAATGTGGATCATCATCTGACCCTGTATCCCATGCTGAACCTACTGCTAGCTCTATATCAATTATGGAGGGTTGGAGGGTATGGAGGGTTTTCTTTCTTTTTTCTTTTATATAGATAAAATCTTTTTTGTTTTTAAAACTATTTTTAGTGTTTGAACCTTCCATACCTTCCATAGAGTTTTTAGTTCCCAGATGAGTAGAAGTATTTAAGGATGGAGGGTTAGTGCTAGCAACCTTCCATGATGGAGGGTTCAACTATCCATTATTGGTAATTCCAAAATGTTTGGCAAAATCATATTTTTATCCCTCTTTCAATAACAAATCTAAATCAGATATTTTAGGAATTTTACTTACACTAATGGCAAGTAGGTAAAGCAAGTTCAGCTAGTAGTTGGAAGATAGTACTAAGCTTTTCATTAACTATGGATTAAGTTGATAATTTGTCTTAATAGTTTTAATAATTGAATCTTGTGGATCCTGTTTTGGGATGCAGTTGATAATTCTATACTTTCCTCCTTTTTTATCAGTTTCTACGACTGTAAATTTAACAAATTTATCGGTACCATTATCCGAATCGTTTATCTCAATTTTTATAATTTCCTCATTCTCATTTTCTAATATACGAGACTTTCCTCCGCAAATTTTTAAAGCATTTTCTGAGGTTAAAGAAAAAAGAGCCTCTTCATTTGTGATATAGAGGTCTTCATCATTACTGCATGATGATAAGAGAGATAATATAACTACTAGGAAAAAAATTTTTCTCACAATTAAAACTGCTTTTTTAATCTTATTGTAGATCGACTGTCAATCAAATTAATATTTCGTAAAATCATTCAGAATTTAATTCTATTCAGCTACATTACTAATTTTTTTGGTTTCTATCTCTTTCCATCAATCTAAATTTTTTATATAATTCTGGCGTATTAGCTGGACTCATTCATTGTCTAAGCACATTGAAGAAAGTTCAGATAGTCTGAAATTAATCTTAATCATAATTTTTAGCGCCATTACGATAACTGATACGTTTATATGTATTCACTGGAAGGTAAAAGGTTTTGGTTTAAGTCAAATTGGGGCTGCAGTTAGGATAAAATTCACATCTCATAAAAGTTAGGTGCACCTCTCCAAATAATGCCTATTTACCCTATTTACGCTTTTATATAAATTTCTGCTAAAGGGTGAAAAGGATAAAAAGGGGGTTTTTGATACCCCCTCTATAAACTCAAACATTTGAGTTTTAAATATCAGTTTTTTTGAAATAGTTTTGCAAACATTCAAAATTTTCATCTGATATTGAATGACAAGTAGCCCAGCTTCTTGGATAAAAACCTGCAACTTTTCCTCTATTTTCAGTACAAAAAGAGCGTTTTTTAATTAACCCTTTTTTATATAATTGATTAAGAGTTGATAACGCACTTACTTTGCCATGTTGATTGCTAAATTCATCAGCAAGTTGTTTGCTTACATTTAATGAATCAATAGGCCAATGAGGTGTTAGGGAATTAACTAGAGTTAAAACCAGATTTTGTCGATCATTTAATTTACTTTCAACTTTTTCTAGTTTTAGTTCTTCATTAATCTCTGCACTACTGCCAAGGTTTCTCCAAACAGCCCGATCAGTTTGCTCAATAACCATATCTACAGGTTTAGAGCTTCGCCCCTGAGTAGTAACAGCAATTCTATTATCAGTTTTATCATCTGGAAGTAACCAAGATAAATTAATAATATTTGAGGCCAATGCTGGTAATGCTTTAGTGCCTCTACTTGCTTTAACTGCTCTTTCATTGGAGTTAGTACCACTTGCATGATGTAGCAAAACTATAGTTGCACCTGTACCTGCAAGTGCCTCGCATAACATTCGTACTGGTTCGACAGCATCAACATGATTCTCATCAAGACCTAATCCTGAGATCAAACTTGCAAAAGCATCTAAAACAAAAATTGAATTAGGCTCTTCAACTGCAAGATTATGTATTTGTTCAATACTTTCTTCAGTTAATGTAATTGGCCTGTCCATAGTCCATAGCCTTTTTAAGGGATGAACTAGCTCAACTTCATCTTCTGCGGTTTTTTTCATCAAACCAACAGGAATTAAAATTTCTGCCCAATCTGTAATTGGTTGGTCAGTTCCTAATATATAAATAGGTTTTGCTTTAGATGTAATTTGTTTTCCAAGGTATTCAGAATTACCTCTGCTCATTGCACCTAAGAAAGCACCAATTAAAGAAGATTTACCAACTTTTGGTAATGCAACAACGAGAGATACATTACCTTCAGAAATTAAATCTTCCCATAGCCATTTTGTTTTAGGAACTTTGATTTTTTTATCAGGAAGGTATCCATCATGTGTGCCTTCTATTTCCCTTCGGGCTTTACCTAATATTCCAAAGATTGCAGTTTCATTTAGTAGTAAACCTAAATCTCTACCAGCACACCTTATTAAGGTATTTCTTTGAAAAACTGGAGTTTTAGCTTCAATTAATCCCTTTGCAGTTTCTACTAATTTTGCAAAGTTTTTAATGTCTTCTGGAGTTCGACTTTCTCGGTTTTTATCTTTGGACACTTGCCTGTCTCCTGTTTAATGGACGTGGGTTATAGATACGTTTGGTTATAGGTTTATGAACTGCGAAAGTATTGCAAGTTGAGATTTGAGCTACTAAGGCATAGCCATCAACAACATCACCAATCTTTAAAGTTCCATGTTTTTTCTCAGCACTAAAAGTTTGACCATTCATGCAATGGATTAGGCCATTGTCATTTTCAAAACACCAATGATTTTTATCTCTGCCACAAATTGGACAAGGATATAATTTCTTGGATTTAGTGTTGTTATAAGTTTTAGAACTTGATTTATCGTGACGTTGTAACTCTGCAATTTCTAGTATTAAATCCCAAACTTCCTTCGGAGGATGTTGTAGATCAGAAACATCTAATCCACCAGGGGAATAATAATTACCTTCACCATCTTGATGTTCTCCATCACAAAGAATGTAAGATTTTTTGCTACAAAAAACATCAAGCCCAGTTTTTAAATAATTAGTAGTTCTTTTAATTGACCTGTTTGGTAATTCATCAAGCATTTCATCAGTTACGAGGAATACTTGCTTGTATCTCCATAACTTGTCTGTTCTTCTGATATGCCAAGTAGGAAAAGTAAAATCAATTCCCCTTGCAGCTACAAAATCAAGAGCAGATTCTTTGTCATAATCTAGACTTAAAAAGTAAGGACTAAAAACTGCAAGTGCAGCTGGTTTGTAAGAGAGTGCTTTTTCTAATGAAAGATATTCATCTCCCCAAGAAGAAACCATTGGTTTTTTAGTACCTTTTCTAATTGGAAGAAAACCACTAAACGCCTCTAATTGCGACAGATTTCGCGCCCTTAATAGTATTTCATCATCTGTAACACCAGTTATAGGTTGATGTTTGAGGTCTTTGACTATCTGCAAAATATGCAGGGAGTCAGATTTTGAAGTTAAAATAGGGGTAGTTATAGCCCCTATGGTCGCTTTTTTATTCAAGTAGGCCATTTTTTTATGAAACCTGCTTCAATATTTTTTTGGCTTCTTGGTTTCTTTTTAAATTTGTGAAACCTTTACGCCTTTTAGAAAATGCTTCCTTGCAATTTTCAACATTCCATCTAATAGGACTGTTTTCAAATGCACCAGAGAACCAATCTTCATTCTCTGCTAGGAAACCACCTTTAACATCTCTATATCGTCTAAGCGATTGTACCGATACACCAAGATAACGGGCTGCATCAGCAGTCTTGAGCAATAGCTCTACCATTTTGAAACACCTCCTGTGTTTTAAAGATTATTTCTTAGCTTTCTTTTCTTTTTCTATTTCAAGCTCACTAATGGCAGCTTTAATACTAGAAGGTAAACGAACTTCCCATGCTTTTGGCGCAGTACCATTAGCACGACAATTTATAACAAATTCGGCATTAGGAAGAATAGTTAAATCTTTCTTACCTTTAGGACTTCTAAACCTTCTATTATTAATTTTGACTGTCATAATGTCGCCTCAAGAAAATTAGAAAATACGACTTGTAAATCCTTAAAACTTACATTCAGGTGAGCCTGCACCCAATGAACAGGGACGTGCCTTAGCATTTAATTAAATAGATCTTAACACTTAATCAGGTGCCAGCAAGTGCATCATTTTTTAGAAATTAATTGAGCATTTACTGATTGGTTCGCAAGTAGCATTGCATTTTTATTTTCTTCCTCCTTTGACCAACCGCCGTAATAACGAAGGTGAGTTTGCAAGTCGTGACCCATCAGGGAGGCTAAAACTCTATAAGGTATTGCTGGCTTAACTTCCATGCTTCCCCTCCACGCAAAAGAATGTCTCATGCTGTAAACAACATAATCAGGATTATCAATTTTTAATTGTCTCCAATACCAATATCTATTTAATTTTTTTGCAAAAACTTCACCGATAATTTTATAACCATTTTCATCATTTGCTTTATCAACAGCTCTGTTAATAACTGTTGGGAATTTTAATTTTTTACTCTCTAATAAACTTACAATTCTTTGTCCTTCATTTGGTAAATTAGGCAAATTTAATGGCTCAACAATTCTTGTAGAAACATTAGGATTTTCCATATTTTTTGCATTTTGTTTTAGCGTTGTTACTTTCACAACTCCATCTTTTATTTCCATATGAGCTATCTCTGAAACCCTTATTCCATATACTGCTGATAGTATGCAGATTGCCCTCATACCATGCTCTTTATCACGTTCTAATGATTCCAACAGCAATTCTAAATCTTTCGTTGAAATGGGTGTTGTGCCCCTCTTCTTTTGACCTTTAGGAACTATACCAATATATTTACTTGCAGATTTTGTATTGATAGGAAACCATCTATCAGGCGCACCTTTTTCTTCAACAGCCCATTTTAAAAATGCTCTAATATCTCCAACATTTCTACGTCTTCCTTGACCACCTGATGGCATATTAATTAGATGTAAATCATAAAATCTTTTGAACAAAGTTTCGCTATCTCTTGGTATTGGTTTTTGTTTAAAACAATCTAAAAATCTATATAATCTCAACTCTAAATCTCTAGTAGTTGTATCTCTATGATTTTTCTTTTCTTCGTTTAAATAATCATTTTTTAATGCTTCCCATGTAGAAAAGTTATTATCTTTATTTTGCGAGATTGGTTCCATTCTTAACTCAACAGCTTTTTGCAGAGATAAGTTTTTTTGCGTCATTAAATCATTTAGAGCCTCCACCGCTGTTATAATTTTTGTTGTGTTTTTAGCGTTCCAAGCTAAGTTCACATTTGCCGCAGTCCTACCTTGATTATCTGGATATCGGAAAGTTACTTGGGTTAGTAATTTACCCTTGGATTCCCTCCCTCTAACTGACCAACCTGTGCCGCAAGTGTTTTTTATACTCTGGCGCAGATTTGATACCCATTTTGCTGTAGAAGCCATACTGTGTCTAAGTTCCCTTGGCGCATATTCTGGCGCAGAATTGGTTATTTAGCCACTATCAAGCACTATCAAGCACATCAGGGATTTAATTTGAAAATGCTAGGATTAATTGATATGACTGCTATTACAACGATCTGGGGCCATAGCTCAGCTGGTAGAGCACCTGCATGGCATGCAGGGGGTCAGCGGTTCGAGTCCGCTTGGCTCCATCAAGATTTTTAACTAGTTATATTAATTGGTTGGATTAATAATCTACAATAAAAGTTATGGATAATAAGGAATAAATATGGATGATTATGTGTTCTCTGCAATGAGTAATCTTTAAAAATTCAATTTTCTAAGAATTTATTAGCTGTCTGTTGTAAGGCTTTACATTTAAATATGTTACTTTATTTACTAAATAATAAAAACTCAATGGAGGAATTAACTATAAATTAGTCAAGATTTGATTTTATTGTAAAAAAATTTTTTATGAAAACGAATTACAATAGATTTGTAAATTTTTGCTTGGTTTCAATCGGTATATTTCTTATTTGTATCTCATTAAATAGTTTTCGGTTTAAAGGCTTAAATTTTCTAACAATAAGATCATATTTATTTACTTATATTCCTTTAATAATTGGTATTTTATCTATCTATTCAGTGACCTTAAAAAATTTATATAAAATAAATTTTTTTAATTTTCTAATAGGAATTGTTCTAGTTTTGATTTTGACCGAAATTAGACTATCTATTTATTCTCAGGAACCTTTTATAAATCTAAAGAATATTTCTTTAGAAAGTGTATATGATCATATACGTGCTGATTCGGGAATTAAAAAGTACTTATTTACAACTGGAGAAACTATAAAACAAAAATACAATACAAGTTTTTATCAATTATCAGGAAAATCTTTTTCTGAAATTCTTTTATGTAATGAAGCAGGTGAATTGGTATCTTATTTTTCAGATAGATATGGATTTAATAATCCAGATATAGTTTGGGATAATAAAAAACCTTCAATAGTTTTGCTTGGTGATTCTTTTGTTCATGGTCATTGTCAATCAAATGGAAATGCAATAGCAGATCTTATAAGGGCAAAAAATCCAGATTTGAATGTAATAAACTTAGCTTTGTCCGGAAATGGACCTTTATCTAACCTTGGGGTTTTATCAGAATATATTAATGACGATATCTTAATTAAAAAGATATATTATTTTCATTTAGAGGGAAATGATTTATCAAGAGATTTGCCTAGCGAACTTTCAAGAAAAGAATTACTAAATTATCTTGACGATAGAAATCAAGATCTTATTAGTAAACAAAAAGAAATTAATAAAAATATTATTAATTATACAAATTACGTTAGATCTCTAAATCTTATATCAAAAAATAATTTTTTTGATTTCTTAAATTTTACAAAATTAAAAAAATTATTAAGTCATAAGTTTGGTTTCAATAACTACGCTAAAGAAAACTTTGAAAAAGTAATTGTGAAATTAAATAACTATTGCGTAAAACGAAAATGTAAATTAACGTTTATTTCTATACCAACTTATAATTCTTTTATAGATAAAAAATATAATCTAGACGAAAGAAATTATCTAAAAAAGCTTTTGAATGATAATAATATTGAATTTATAAATCTTTATAGACTGTTTTCTAATAACAAAAATCCTTTAGAGAACTATTTCTTTATGGGATCTCATTTGTCAGATAAGGGAGCTAAAAATACTGTATCCTATATTGAAGATTAAATTTTAATTATTTACTGAAAAATGTTACCAAATATTTTGTTGAGACTCATTTCAATTTCTAATAGCTCAACTTCTACAGTTTAGTTGAATCTATAGGTTTGAGAAATTTATGCATAAAAAAGATATTAGTCTCTTTATATAATATTATATGCAGTAAATTCGATAATATATTTCAATCTATTTGAGATGATGTATTCACTATTTGACTTTCATAATGAAAAAAACTAAGGATATATTCGATTTACTTACTGATGCAAAAAAAAATAAACTAATTTCAAGCAATAGTGATTATTAATTTTCTAATATAAAAAATATAGTTTTTTAAATACTATTTTGAATTAAATTATATTAATTAATTTTATATTGTTTTCTGCAACCTATCCTGCGACCAACTTAGCTAAAACAGTTGCAAACACTAGTTATAGCTTACTTGAGTACCTACATGGCATGCAGGGGGTCAGCGGTTCGAGTCCGCTTGGCTCCATTTTTAAGACGGAAAATGTTTAATTATAGTTTTATCAATATCCGAAAATATAATATAAAAAACTATTTGCGTCGTATACTATAGAATAATTATTTAATTAAAATTTTTGTTATTTGTATCTTATAAACAAAATGAATTATAAAATTTTTAATGCTGATATTAAAAATATTCCCTGCATAATTGAAAATATAATTAATGATGGATTTGCTGTAATAAATAATATTTTTACAAAAAAATTAATTGATTTACTATTTCAAGAACTAATTAAAATTCCAGTTGAGTATTCCCAAATAGATCCATTAACAAGATTACCAATCAAAACATTACATCATTTTAATATGCATAATTTTGGTAATCATTTTAGAGATTTACCTATTAATAATTTTATTGATAATATAAACTCAAATTTGCTTAATGATAAATTTTATAAACTTCCTAATAATATAAAAAGTAATCACATAATCGGACAATATACAGCAAGATCTGCTCAAGAGGCGTTAAATATTCATACAGATGACAGAAATCCAATTAGTAATTCAAAAGAACCAACCTGGATACAATGGTTGATCCCATTACAAGAAACTAATATTAAAAATGGTTGTACTATTTTGAAACCTAGAACCCATAATATTACTGATTCAAAGATTATTGAAAATACAGAATTACTTCCAATTGAGCTTAAACCAGGACAAGCAGTCTGTTGGGACGGACGACTTTTACATGGGGCTTTAGAGAATCAAAATTCATCTACTAGATGGGCATTGATAATGACCTTTACCAGATGGTATATAAGACAAGAATTTAATATGTTAGCCTCGATGGATGAAAAAATGATAAGAAATTTGAGTGATAGAGAAAAATATTTGTATGGTGCTACTGTTTCGGAAAGGTGGTCTCCCAAAGAGGGTATGTCTGCCAAGGGTGATATAAATTATGCTAATAAAAAAATATCTCAATTCCTAAATATTAAAAATTAACAGTTTTTAAATTTAAACAAAATTTCTATTAAGGTCCATATTAGCTTTGGATTTAAATAACACTAATTATGATGTCAAAAATAATTTTTACTAAGAGAAATAGTGATCATGATGGATTAATTTTTTTCAATAGAGTTTTCTTGATTTATAAATGGGAAAAAATCGTAATTGGGATAATGATGGATTAGATCCATCCGAGGAATATTTTAGAAAGAAGAAAATTTCTCAAGAAACAAATTCATATCTTTTATTTTGCCAGTTTGATTTTATTTTAAATTTATATTTAATATTAATAATCTTTGTTAAATCACAATAATAAATAATATATGGTAGAAATAAATGTTGAAAAAATGGTGCTATATTGAAAATATATCAAAATAATGATGAAAAAAGAAATTGAAATATTGAATAAAAGCAACTTAAAATTTCATCTAGAAAATCTAAATAATAACGGCTTTACTATTTTAAAAAATAAAAATCTAATAGTTGAAAAAATTACAACAGATATGAAATTATTATTATATGGTTTAACAAAGAATACCGAATTTGAATTTGATCCAATCACTACAGATCTTCATGAAATTACTAAAAAGATAGGAATTAAAAAAAGATCATTAATTGGAAAGTTTTACGATACCGCTAGATCAATCCTTAGTACAATTGAAGTTGCATCTGATAATGAAATAAATTCAATTGCAAAAGGATATATGAATTCAGATAATCTGCTACTTCAAATTAATGATCAAATAATGAGAATAGATTTGCCAGGCGAATCTGAAAGATATCTTGGCGATTGTGATAATAAAGAAATTGCGATGCTTTTGCCTTGGCATCAAGATTATCCATATAATCAAGGTTCCCAAAAAAGTTTAACTATTTATGTACCTTTACAATCTGGAGATTTAAATTCAGGAGGTACTTTAGAAGTCGCCATCCAATCACATAAGGATGGTATGGTAGAACATAACTTTGATCAAGAAACTGCCACAATTGGAGAGAAAGAAATAAAGGGGATTTCTTATAAAGTACCCACAAATATTATTAATAATTTTAAAACAAAAGTCTTATATTTAGATTTCTCTGATATTTTAATTTTTGATATGGATTTAATTCATAGGTCAGTTCCTAATAATTCAGGCAAAGCAAGATTTAATCTTCAAGTTAGATTAAGTGATTTAAATGATGAAGAATTTTGCAAAAGATATTCAACTATAAAAACTAAATTTCATTTGAATTTAAATAAAAAAGAGCAGTCTTTTATTAAAGGTATATAAAAATAAAAATATTTCAAGAATTTTAAAATTTATTAAATTAATGATTTTTAAAGTGATTATTATTACTATTAATTTCAACAAAAAGTAGAAAAAAATTTACTTTTACAGAACTTATTTTTATTGATGAGTTTTTAAAAAATCAGAACTTGTAATTTATATACTTTCATCAAGGATGATTATTCATCATCTGATTATTTGGATTCTGTTCACCTTTCTAAAATTGGTCATAAAAAGTGGGCAAAATATATAAAGTTATGCCTAAATAAATAGAATATAATCATTAATTTGCTAAGTATCTTATTGAAACTTAATTTAATTTCTAGCTCCTTATTTTCTTAAGCTTCATTATTTCTATAGGCTTAAGAAATTCATCTAATATTTTTTTTTACTTTTAAAAATTTAAATTTATTTTTTATAAATAAGCCTATATTTGCCGTTATGATTACTGTCATTGGAGCTATAAATGGGAATTTAGAAAATAAGATTGGAATTGAAAATACAAATCCTAAAAATCCAAAAAGTAATAAATTTTTTCTGTCATTTTTATAATTAGTAAAACTATAAATAAATCTTAAATTTGAGATGGCATTTATAAATGCTATAGAGGCTAGTATTAAATATGTATACAAACCAAAATCAGCTCCCAATTTAAAATATAAAAATATAAGAGCAAAGGTTGAAATTACTATAGAAGCATTTGTAATTGATTTAATTTCAATGTTGTTGTTTTTTAGACTTTTACCAGTACGAAAAGATAAATTTAAATACTCTGATGAAATAAAAAAAATAGTTATTAAAATTCCAAATAATCTTACATATTCAGTAGTTTGAGTACTACAAACTCCTATGGAGCAGTATATTTTATCAGCATATTCCACGTATTTAGAGAAGAGGTATAGTATGGAAGGGTAAACTAAAAACTTTGGAAATATAAGAAATCTATTTTGGCTTTTTATATTGAAATTACTAAATAAGTTCCTAAAATTCAACTTCTCTGAAATGATTTTTTCCTTAATAAGAGATAAATATAAACTTCTTATTTGATAAGTTATGCAAATTAAATTTGCTATGGATAAGATGATTACTAAAAATTGGTTATCTATGAATATTATTGAAAAATATCTGAGAGATAACTGTAATGTATAAAGTTGGTTATTAATATAGGATGAGTTTGTGTAACCTAAATTTAAGTATATTACTCTTTCTAAAAGGCTAAGACCTCCTGAAATTGTAAAAAATGAAACTATATTAAATAAGGAATTTCTGAAGAAAATACTTAAGAAAAAAGTTAATGATACTAAGTAATATATATATATAATTTTATAAATTTTATCTATATTATTATTGTTGAAATAATCCTTAAAACCTTCTCCAAAAAAACCTAAAAAAGCAGAAAAAATGGCGCTAATAGCAAAAATACTTGACCCTCGTAAATAATCAATAGCTGGTATATTGACATTTACAGAAAATTTAATAAAAGCTAATAAAAAAGGAATTGTTAATTTAGGTATATATTTTAGACCCTTCATCAAATTGAGAACGAATTTATTCACTCTAACAAAATTGCTTCATACTAGTAATAAGAGCAAATATTAATTATTATTTTTTTGGAAAATTTTTAAATAGATCAGATTATTCTTTTAGGATTTGCAAATAATCAAATTTTTATATATTTCCCTCTGAGAGGCTACTGATATTAACAAGTTACTAAATCTAAAGGAGTGTACATTAATTGTTTTCTTCATCTTTAAATGGTATGCCTTAGATTTTTCTAATGAGCAAATCCAGTTAGGAAGATCTCTTAAAAGTTTTCCTTCTTGCCATTTTATTGCAGCTTCTTTTTTAATCCATAAATCAAGAGTTTTTTCATGACAACAATTCTCTTCTGAAAGACTTAAATATTCTTTCTCTTGTTTAGAAAAATATTTATTTGCTATGGCTTTGAAGGGAAATAATCTGTTTCTTTGCTCAATATCTACTCCTATTTTGTATCTTGACCAACCAATTAAAAGTGCATTTTCAGAATGACTTAGGCTCAAATAACCCATTTTTTTTGGTAAAAGAGGAGGTCTTCCTGGTAAAGCTTTGATAGGTATCTGTAAAGGTTCAATATTAAATAATGTTGATAATGAATTTCTTATATATCCTCTTGAATATTTAAATTGGTAAGCTCTTTTTTCAGGTAATCTTTTAGCTATCTGATGCTCTTTGGAAGAAATTGGTTTTAAGGATGAATTAAAATCAAATAACCAGAGTGCAATATCTATATTTTTTTCACTATTTTTTGATGGACAATTAATTGTTTCCACTAAAAAATTTAATTATTAAATTAATTTTATTTAGGTTTACAAATAAAAACATGTTTTCTTAATTTTCTCTAAATTTACTAAAGACTTTTAATTACGTATTTTTCTTTATAGTAGTTCCTGTTTATCTTTCCACTTTTTAGGAATTCTATGGAATCATTATTTATAATTAATTCTGTTGGTATATTTGTTGAAGAATTATCATTAATAATTTTTCTTATTAAAGAATAAATTTGATTTAATTCATTCTGATCCTGTTTATTTTCCTCACTAACAAATATTACTACTTTTAATTTAGCTTCCAGCATACTTGGTATTAACAATATATTTTCAACTGTTGTATTGGCTTTGATTTCAAATTCTAAGAAAATAGGATTTACAAAAGCCCCTGCAATTTTTAAAGAGCTATTTAGTCTTCCTTTACAAAAATATAGGTTTTCTATTAATTTAAATTGATCTCCAGTCTTATAGAAAACTTTTTTCTCAATTGTTTTAAATATAGATTCATTAGTTTGCCCTTCATAACCACTAAAAACAGATTTACAACAAACTAATAATTCAGAACTATCTGAAATTTTTAATTCAACATTTGGTAAATTCCCCCCTACTGGGAGAATGGTTGGGATTTGATTAACATCATAAAAACTCGCCAAATAATTTTTTATATTAAGTTTTAATATCCATGGGGCAACTTCAGTTGAACCGTATAAATTATAAAAAGATATTGGATTGAAAGAATTAATCTCAATAGCTAATTTCTTATCTAGTGGTTCACCGCAAGTTATGATGTGGCCTCCATTAACGAATTTTTTAAATTTATCTTTTACAAATTTTCTTAAAAGTCTAAAAACAGATGGTACTGAAATAAAAATATGATCATCAAAATTGTTTATGTTGGAAGAAAGTAACACTAAGGAATTTATTTTTGGCTTAGATTGAGTAGCTATGATCTGAGAATTATTTCTTGAAGAAAGACAAAATATAAACGGTAGTATTATGACAAAACTAGT
Source organism: Prochlorococcus sp. MIT 0604 (assembly GCF_000757845.1). Lineage (NCBI taxonomy): Bacteria > Bacillati > Cyanobacteriota > Cyanophyceae > Synechococcales > Prochlorococcaceae > Prochlorococcus > Prochlorococcus sp. MIT 0604. Next base: position 1,268,753 of record NZ_CP007753.1, on the reverse strand, counting down.
GTCATGAACGCTTACTATATTTTTAAAAACAAGGGAATTTAAAAATCCAAAATATACATTGTTATAACAAGAATTAATCTGATCATAAGAAAGTGGAATCATTTTTGGGATTCCAGTACTACCAGAACTACAAAATATTGATTTTCCAATATACCGATTTTCGTAAAATTCTTTAGAAATACTATCAATATCAAAACTTGGGTGAGAAAAATATTGAAATTCCTCTATAAAAGGCGAGATAATTATTCCTTCATATTCTTTTTCCTTATAAATTAGTTCATACATTTCTTGATTTAAAACTATAACTAAAGGATTATCTATTAAATGGAAATTTTTATAAGTTGAAGCATTCAAAAAGTAAACTTCGTATTTACTAAAAATCAAAAAAACAGAAAGTATATAAGATTCAATAGATGAGTCACAAATTAAAACAATATTTTTTTGATTATGCTTTATTTTTCTATAAATACTGAAAAAGAAAAATTTAACATCTTTGCTTGAAAATTCTTTACTATTAATTGTAGAAAATAATTTTTTATTACCTTTTTCAACGCGTTCCTTGAAGTCTTCTCTAAGGTCTCTCATTTAGAATACTCCCTGTAATTGACCCAACTGAAATTATAAAATTATTCTTTTCGAGACTATCTATAGATATATTGATTTTAAATTCATCTTCAATTTGTGAAAGGAGGGAAATAATTACAATAGATTCAACCCCAATACTAGATAAATCAGTTTCATAAGATAATGTAGATAAATCAATATCTGGATTACTTTTAGATAAGTTTGTTTTTATGTAGTTGAGTAAAATTTCCTTAGAAATTTCCATTTGATGGCAGGTCTAATATGAAATTAGTATATCCTAAATCTTTTATGCAGTCGAAGAGATTTATTATTGGATAACTAAATTGATTTTTATATTTATTTTTTAGTTGAAAATATTTTTTCGGAAATTCACTATAAGTCATTTCTTTTAGCAATCTATCTTTTATATTTAATTCTTCAAGAATGTCATTTTTATTTTTAAGCATAACGTTCAATTTACAAGAGCTTAATTTTTCATAAATATATAGGAGACTTTCCTTAATAGAATTTAGACTTCTCTCATCTAAATTTTCATAAGGGACGAGATTAAGAGAGAGGTGCCATTTTGATGCATTTTTTGTATGAATTTTATTCTTGTTTAAACAAGTGATGTGATTATCCCAATGAACTTCATTTACAAAATTTGAAGTTATTGCAGAATAGCCATTTTCAAATAGATTGGATGCTTTCAATGGAATAGGAGACAAAAGTGTAGAGAAATAACTTTCATTAAACAATTTTTTTAAGTATTTAGACTTTTTTATTTCATTCATAAATAAATCTAATTTTTGTTGAAAAATTTCGCCTCTTTTAAAATGATCAAAATTTAAATATTCTGCATCACTTTTAAGCGCTCCTTGACTAAATCCAATTTGAATTCTTCCACAAGATAATCTATATATATCTTCTAATTGTTTAACCAATAGCTTAATTTCATAATGAGGAAGTGGTAATACGCAAAAACAGACATTTATCTTAGTCGTTCTAGCTAGCAAAGCTGAAGCAAAAATTAGACTTGATTGAATATCTTCTTTTTCATCAGTTAAATGTTCTCCAATATATACATGCGTATACCCTTTTTGCTCAGCCTCTACTAAAAAGTCAATGTAGTCATTATATGTTGATATTGATTCATCAACTTTTATTGGTATTACAAAAAGGCCAATTTGCTTCATTTAGTAACTTGTTGATGATGAAATAATATCAATATTAGATATTAAAGAGTAATAATCTCTCATTGCTTTATGATCAGAAGCTAATAAAAAAACTTCTCCAAAGAAATTTGAATAAATAATATTACCCATAAGCATATATTCTAAAGATTGATTAAAGAAAATTTCTTTATAGTTTTTATCTTTTCCAAACCATTTTTTATAAAGCGGTATCCTAGAAATTAATTTTTTATCATGATTTATTTTAGGAAATATATATTTTAGATCATTGAAATTATTAACTTTATGTATGTTCTTCAGTTGACTTATTTGATAATTCCAACCATCCAATCCTTGGCATAAATCTGTAAAAGGATAGGCTTTTATGGAAGATTCTTCTTGAATATTTATACAACTACTTTTTATCTTGCTAAGAAAATTAGTTTTTTTTTCTTTTAAGGCGGTAAGATTTTCTTCAGAAGCTTCGAAATCACCAACAAGAATTTCAAATTCTAAATTTAAGCCATTATTTATTAAATCATTGGATATTTCTTTTATCCTTTTGAAATTATCAATTGCTTTTTTTGCAACTAAACCAATTCCACTTCCTACTGATTGAAATGTATATCTGTATCTACCCTTATCTGTATATTCATATGAATAATCAGGACAAACTGGACCAACTATTTTAAGGTGATTCATTTTGTCGTTTTTTAAAGATAATTTATTTAAATTACCAATTGATAAATTATCATCTTCAATAATCCTAAATGAAAATATATCTAAAAGTAGTTTAAATTTTTCATTCTCGATAATTTTAGATTTACCTATTAATCCAGATCTAATAAAAGTAAGTATAAGACTAAGTTTATTATTATTTCTAATCATAAATTCAATTAAATGTATATCTGATGAAATATTAAATCTTTTTAAAGCGTCTGAAAGAAAATTTTTAAGCTCTAGGATTGACATTTTATGTAAGCAATTATTTTTAATGTAATAAAATTCCTTTGGACTAAGATAACTCCGCATCCATGAACTGAAGCAATCTGATTCAGAAAAAGCGGATTTCAGAATTGTTCTACTTATATATGGATTGATTTTATCCAATGTTAATTTACTATTCTTTTTCTTTTGTTTTTACCTACATAGTTAGATATGAAATTCACAAAAGATGTTCTAGTCCCTGATGTAACTTTCCCTACTTCATGTTCAGACTTACAAAAAGATATTGTAATTGAACCGTATTCAGGATATATAATTTGGGCATCTTTTATTTCCGAATCTTTTGATGGGTAAACTATAAATTCTCCTCCACTAAATTTACTTCCCAATTGAAGAACTGCGGCTATTTGATAATTAGGATTGCTATCTATGTCAAGATGGCGACCTACAAAAGATCCTTCACCAAGAAGATTAAATTGACTTCTTCTAATTATTTGAGGCTTATTTTTATCAAGAAATTTACCAAAGAATTTTTTTGCTTTCAAAGTTTGAAAAAGTTTTAAGATTGGTTTTGATAAAGATTCGTTTAATATTTTAGGATTAGTTTCGGGTTGATCTTCCATTAATCTCCCAACTTGGCAGTTATTTATTTCTCCCGCATCTCCAATAGTGATATCTTCCAAAGGGAATTTTTTTAAGGATTCTTCAATAAAATCAACTTCGTAGTTACTTAGGAAATGTTCTCCCAGTGGCAAGTAGATTGATTTAAAGTCTTTCATTAATGATTTCAAATTTATAAAGAATTCTTTTTAAAATACAATATAAAACATAAACAAAAAAATCACAAATCAATCTAATTTATTATTATTTCTAATCAACTTTAAATTTTTTTTATATTTGCAAAATCCTTTCCTAGAAATTCAATTGGTAATATCTTACAAGGGTTACCATGAACAAAACTGAAAGGCGGGATATCTTTTGTTATGCATGTTCCTGCTTGAATTACGGAACCCTTACCAATTATTTTATTGTTTATAATCGTAACAGCAGAACCTATTAAGCAAAAATCTTCAATTTTACAGCCACCATTAATAGTCACGGATCCGCCTAGTATAGAAAATTTTCCAATTTTTGAATCGTGACCTATATGACTATGACTCTGAATAAAACAAAATTCACCTATTTCAGAATTGGGTTCGATAGTTGTATATTCTCCAAAGTATGAACCTTTATAAATCTTGCAATAATTTGATAATTTAGCTGATTTTTGATAAATATTAGGAAATGTAGTATTTTCTTGGGTAAAACTTTCATAAACATTAAATCTTTTTATTGGTGTTGAACTTACTCCAATATATAATTTAGGATTATTCTCTTTATTTGAGATTAGTTGATGCCCCTCATCAAAAGAAATTACTTTAAGTAAAGTCGGTTCAAGATTCTTAATATTCTGTACCTTATAAATATCATCTTCAAGAACAAAAATTTTATTTGCAAATTCATTTGAATTGAAATGATTAATAATTAATTCTAGTAATACTGGAGAATTACCTAATAAGAAAATGTTAGATCTCATGAAAAATATCTTTCACTCTAATGATAATATTCATTTTTGTAGTTATCTATATAATTAAATAATTAGGATTAATTATTACTAATGGATTATAAATTTATTAAAGTTTTGCAATCAAAAGAACATGTTGAAGTATTATATACTCTTCTTTCAGAAAGGAAATATAATATAAGCCATATAGAAATGCCAAGCAAAAATGAACATAAAGAATTTGTTTTTTCAAAACCTTATAAGAATTGGTTTTTAGTTAAATGCGAAAAATCTTTTATTGGCACATTTTATATTCAAGATAATAATTCTATTTCAATAAATATTAAAGAAAAATTTTATGAAGATGGCATACCTAGAGTATTGAGTTTTATAAAATCAAATTTCGTACCTAATAAGCCAATTAAATCATTAATTCCAAAAGATTTTTATATTAATACGCCAAGTGGAGATATTAAATTACATAAGGTTTTAGCAAATATTGGTTATAAACATAATCAAATTTCTTATATTATTTAAGAGAAGTCCTTAAGCTCACTTAACTTTATATTAATATTAGCCTCTATTCTGTTAAATCTTAAAACTGGATTTTTAATCTCTAATTTGAATGAATTGTGTAAGATATTTGCTTTTGGATAATCTTCGGCATCGAGCATTCTAATAAAGTCATAAAGCTCTTTTAAAGTTGTAATTTCTTTTGGAATAAGACTATCTTCAGGAATTCTTCTTTTGAAATAAGTAATTTCTCCTCTTTGTTCAATCGGTTTAATTTCCTCTTCTATAATTGTCCTAATCATTTCAAAAATTATATCTGATGCCCTTATGAAAATCTCTTCTGCGATGCCCTCTAAAGATAAGTCTTTCTTTAGATATATTGGCCCTGAGTCTAAATCAGAATTCATTTTTAATGCTGAAATTTTTGTTGATTTAAATCCATTAGAAATTAGATTCTGGATAGGACTACCTCCTCTTCCGAAAGGTAAGTCTGTTTCATGAAAACATATACATTCATAGTTATTAATAATTTCACAAGGAACTTTAATGCTCCAATGCGGAAAAAATATATAACGTGGATTATATTTTTGAACATTTAATAAAGTTAAATCCTCTTGATCATTTATTAGATGCCATTTACCAGGAAGATTATTTTTTTCTTCTTTGAATTTCTCTATATTCCATTTTCTAATGGTTACTAATAAGTAAGATTGATCAAGATTTTCCATATTAATTTAATTATATATTTTACTTTAGGAAATAGTTTTTATATTTATAATTAAATATTTTACTAAGATCATAAAGAGTAGAAAAAATATTTAAAAACTATTTCAATGCTTCATATAATAAAGATCAAGTTTTCATAAAAGTTTAAATTTTAAAGCATATTGGACAAATAAACATATATTTTTAAGTTATATCTAAACTGAAATTAAAATAATTTTAAAGCTTATTATTCAAGAAATTTGCTTTAGAATACTAATTTTGTTTATATTAATTAAAATCGAGAAACTATAATGAAATTAATTATATTTATGAATTTTTAAACATTAAATATTTGTAGAAATTATGGATAAAAATAGGGTTCTTGTAGTTGTAGCGCATCCCGATGATGAAACAATTGGTATGGGAGGCACTATCAGAAAACATATTAATCAAGGAGATGATGTATTTGTTATTGCAATGACAGACGGGACTGGTTCAAGAGATTCATTTAATAAAGAAGATATTTTGAAGAGAGTAAATTCATCAAATATTGCAAGTGATTTGCTTGGATTTAAATGGCTTGAAAGATTTAACTTTAAAGATAATATGCTAGATAATGAACCATTATTGGAGATTATAAAATTAATTGAAAAATCTAAAAAGATGATACAACCTAATTTAGTTTATAGTCATTGTGGAGGTGATTTAAATATTGATCACAGGGTAGTAGTAAATGCAGTATTAACAGCATTTAGACCTCAGCCAAATGATTCTTGTTCGGAAATAAGATTATTTGAAATTTCTTCTGCTACAGATTTCGGTAATGAATTTATAACAGGAAAATTCTATCCAAATCTTTTTGTAGACATTTCAAATACATGGGATGATAAAGAAAAATCTTTACTAGCTTATGAAGAAGAATTAAGAGATTTTCCACATTCACGATCATTAGAGGGAATAAAAAATCTCGCTAACCTAAGGGGTAATCAAGTAGGCCTTAAAATGGCAGAAGCTTTCCAAATTATTAGAAAAATAAATTTTTAATTTTCTAAATGTTTTTGGTTTTTAAAGTAATTTTTTTTAGTATTTCTTCTAAACCAAATAATATTTACAGTTGTTAAAAATTGAAAATCTATTTCATGAAGACTTTAAAAATATAAAATTAAATAAGTTATCAATTCGTTTGAGAGATATAAATGAAATTACAAAAAAATTTAAAGAAACTTTATTTTAAACTTAGCCTTAGAAATTTGTTTGTAGTAAAGTATCTATAAAGGCTTTTTATAAGCTAAATTAATAATTGGAAAATTTATCATAAATGGTAAAAGAAATAAATATTAATGGCAGAAAGATTGGGTTAAATTATCCTCCATATATTATTGCTGAAATGTCTGCGAATCATAATGGTTCTATAGAAAGAGCATTAGAAACTATTAAGGAAGCATCTGAATGTGGGGTGGATGCAATAAAAATGCAAACTTATACAGCAGATACTATGACCATCAACTGTGATAATGAGGAGTTTCTAATTAAAGGAGGATTATGGGATGGATTTAAACTATATGATTTATACAAATTAGCTGAAACTCCCTATGAGTGGCATCAAAAGTTATTTTCATATGCCAACGAATTAGGAGTCACTTTATTCTCTACTCCATTTGATGAAACTGCAGTTGATCTACTTGAAGAACTGAATACACCTGCCTATAAAGTTGCATCTTTTGAATTAGTAGATATACCTTTAATAAAATATATTGCTAGTAAACAAAAACCAGTAATCATATCAACAGGAATGTCTTCAGAAAAAGAGATTAATGAAGCTCTAGATGCTATGCGTCAAGAAAATAATGATCAAATAATTCTTCTACATTGTATCAGCAGTTATCCTGCTCCTGTTGAGAAATCAAATTTAAATTTAATAAAAAGTATTTCTCGTAATTTTAATGTAATAAGTGGACTTTCTGATCATACTCTTGGAACAACTATTTCAGTTGCTGCAACAGCCATAGGAGCCTCAGTTATAGAAAAACACTTTACTATTGATTCTTCAGATAAAGGACCTGATAGTGATTTTTCTATAGAACCTAGCGAACTTCGTAAGCTTTGTGAAAATACCTATAAAACTTGGCTTTCCCTTGGTAAGGAAGGCTTTGATAGAGATATTGTTGAGTCTCAAAGTAAATCATTTAGAAGATCAATATATTTTGTTAAAAATAAAAAGGCTGGTGAAATTGTTACAAAAGATGATATTAGAAGAATAAGACCGGGTAATGGTTTGGCTCCAAAATTTGAAAGAGATATTATTGGTAAAATTCTTAAAAAGGATATAAAAGTTGGGGATCCAACTAGTTGGGATGTGTTTATTTAAATTGAAATTTAGAAAAACAAATTTATTAAAGTAGTAAGGTTTATGCATATAAATATGTCAGAAAGAAATAATTGAAAAGTAAATAGAAATTCCTATATGGATCGTATAAACGTTAAAACCCTCTCGAATAATATTTGTTTAAATCACGAAATTTAAACTTTGTAGTAAACTTATAAATTTTCTCACTATTTAATTAAAAAAATATCTGAATATCATTTAAAAAAATTGTCAAGATGTACATTAAAAATTTCTGGGAAATTAAATATATTCAATTTTTTTTATATTTTAGTTAAATAAAAAATCATATATAACTAAAGTGAGATTTTTCAATTAAATTTTTTAATTCCTTCCATTCTTGAGAATATAAACCAAAGCCACGATTTAATTCTTCTGTGAGCATTATTTTAAGTTTTCCATTACTTAGAGATTCTAAATATTTAAGATCTGAAGTTAGCAATAAAGGAAGAAAAATATCTTGCCAATAATAGAAAATTTTATTTAAATTATTATCTGATGGTATTAGCTTATATTTCTGAAACTCATTCTTTATTTTTTCATAAGTATTTCTTTCATTTTGCAAGTCATGCTTTAAAGCTACAACAATTACATATGTTCCTTTCTTTTGGTTCTCTTTGGGAATATAGTGAGAAATTTCATGAACATATTTTATTAACAAATTATCTTCAAAAATTACTTGTACGAAGGATTTTAATTTTTTCATATCATTTTCATTTTTTGGACTAAATACAATATGTAAGGATGGTCTTCTAAATTTTTTTTTATTTATATTGATTTTTTGTTTATCGATAAAGAAATCTTTGATAGGTAAAAAACCATGTGAAATTATTATTTCTTTAGTTAGAAATGTTTCTTTACATGTTTTTACTTTTGAAAGATTATTTTTTGATATGTAGATTTTTTCAATTGATGTTTTTAACTTTATTTTTAAATTAATTAATTTTGATAATTGCAACATTCTAATAATTATTGTTTTACTTCCATTTCTTGGATATTTTGATTTTGAAAAAGATTTTGGTCTAAAAATATTAGAAATGACATTTTTAAATATAAATTTATCTTTTTTAAATTCGGAAATTAAAGAATTACAAATTTCTCCAAATAAATTGTTTGGCAAAAGAATATGGTTATTAAGTAATTCTTGAGCATAAAATTTTCTTGGAGTTCTAATTAAACTAATTTTTAAAATTTTATTTAAAAAATTATATCCATTTTTATTTGGGATTAAATAGTGAACTGCATTTTCTAAATTATTCATTCCATCAATATTTATTAATTTCCAAGCACCACCAATAGTATCGGATTTATCTATTAATAAAACTTTGTTTCCTTTACAAGTTTCATTGATAGCATCAAAAAACAATATGGGACCAGTCCCCACGTAAATTTTATCAAAATATTTTGTTTTATTCTGAGTATTCATAATCATCTCAAAATATTTTATTTTTTATACCATATAAAAATCCAAGTCGGCAATAATCCAAATCCCCATACTTCTTGGAAAATTTTTAAATGAATTATTTTTTCTTTTTGAGCTTGTTCAAAAGCAAGCATTATGTTTTCAGTATAGTTATTTAATTTTATATATTTATAAGCCAATGCGGCATAAATCTTATCCTCTAATTTATCTAATAAATCACTACAAGGCTCTATGTGTATTCCACCATTAATACCATCTTGAATAAATTGCTTTATATTATTTAAATTGAAATCTTTCCAATAATGTAAATTATAAGAAGTAAAGATTATTGAATTCTTATCAACAAATTCTCCAATGCTTGGATTGATTAGGAAGTTCTGTATTTTTGTTTCAACAATCAAATTTTCTCTTTTTGCTAACTCTTTACAACAAAACAAACCATTCTTTGAAATATCTAAAGCTTTAAATTTGAATTTATTTCTATTGTTGTTCAAATTAGCTAATGAAATTATCTTTGATCCATACCCAGTTCCTAATTCTATTATGGTGTTTATTTTAATTTTTTTTGATAAATATTTTAATCCCATACTTAATTCATAAATATTCTTTTCTCTTACCCAATGTTGCTCTACAAATAAATGTTCCCCATTATAAAAAACATAATTTTTTGAACTTAATTCTCTTTTTGCTCTTATATTTTCTACATGTTCAAGTTTAATAGATTTATTATCTTTAATTAGGTCATAAATTTCTTTAAAAATACAAGTATCAAATTCGTGGATTAATGATTCTGTAGTTTTTTTGTATTTTATTTTTAAAGGGCTATTGATAAATTCAAAAATGTTAAAATTAAGAGATTCTAACCCTTTATTTAAATTTGTAACTTCAAATATAAACTTATCTTCTATGTCTCCCATAAATTTTTTTAATTACATTAAAATTTGATTTAATAGATCTAAAAGATGAATAAATAATACTCTCTTATAATAATAAACAAAAAAAATATATTTATAGTTTTAATATTAACTTAATTGGAACCTCCTTTAAGGTAAATTAATAAATTAAAATGTTTAAGCTAAAGACATAATCAAATGAAAAAAGAAAATGAGATTTCACTATTAATAACTGGAGGTACAGGAAGTTTTGGTAATGCTTTTATTTCTTACCTTTTTAGAAATATGCCTGATATTAAAAGAGTAGTTATTTATAGCAGAGATGAGATGAAACAATGGGCTATGCAAAGTATTTACCCTCCAGATAAATATCCGCAATTAAGATTTTTCTTAGGTGATATAAGAGATAAAGAGAGATTAAGGATGGCATTAAATGGAATTAATACTGTTGTGCACGCAGCCGCTTTAAAACATGTTCCTGCTGGAGAATATAATCCTTCGGAATTTATAAATACAAATGTGGGCGGTGCCCAAAACCTTGTAAGGGCTTGTTTAGATACAGATGTTGAAAATTTTGTTGCTTTAAGCACTGACAAAGCAGCCTCACCTATAAATCTTTATGGTGCAACCAAATTATGCTCTGATAAACTTTTTATTGCTGCAAATAATATTAGGGGGGGGAAAAATATCAAATTCTCAATAGTAAGATACGGCAATGTAATGGGTTCTAGGGGTTCTGTAATACCATTATTCATTGAGAGGGCAAAATCAGGTAAATTGCCAATTACAGATCCAGATATGACGAGATTTAATATTACCCTAGAACAGGGTATTGAAATGGTTTATTGGGCATTGAATAATGCACTAGGAGGAGAAATATTTGTACCAAAATTACCTAGTTATAGAATATTAGATTTAGCTGAAGCTATTGGACCAAATTGTCAAAAAGAAATAATAGGGCTAAGAGCCGGTGAAAAAATTCATGAGGAGTTAATAACACAAGCTGATGGACCTAATACTATTGAGATAGGCGATTACTACGTTATTTTCCCCTCAGATAGCAAAATGAAAAAAATATATTTGGAAATGGATGAAAAATATAAAACATTGCCTAAAAATTTTAGGTATGATTCCTTTAATAACGATAATTTCCTAACCGTTGATGAGATTAGAGATTTAATTAAAGTCAACATTAGTAAAGATTTTAATCCTGTTTAAGAAGAAATTTGAATCAAAATAAATACATTCCCTATGGGAAACAAAAAATAACTGAGGATGACATTAATGCAGTTATAAAGACTTTAAAAAGTGATTTTTTAACACAAGGTGAGCAAGTACCATTATTTGAAAATGATTTATGTCGTTTTCTCGGAGTAGATCATTCAATCGCAGTAAATAGTGGTACTAGTGCTCTTCATATAGCTTGTTTATCATTAAATCTTCAAGAAAAAGACTATCTTTGGACATCTTCAACATCTTTTGTTGCTTCTGCGAATTGTGGAAGATACTGTAATGCAAAAATTGATTTTGTCGATATCAATCTCGATGATGGTTTGATAAGCATAGACTTGTTAACAAAAAAATTAAAAGAAGCGGAAAAAAAAGGTACTCTACCTAAAGTACTTGTTTGTGTTCACCTTGGTGGAACAAGCTGTGATATGAAATCTATTAAAAATCTCTCAATGAAATATGGTTTCAAAGTTATCGAGGATGCTAGTCATGCATTAGGAGGACGTTATAGCGATAGAAATATTGGGGATTGTTTTTATAGTGATATTTGTGTTTTTAGCTTTCATCCAGTAAAAATAATTACAACTGCTGAAGGTGGGGTAGCTACTACAAACAATAAGGCATTAGCAGAGAGAATGAGACTTTTAAGAACTCACTGTATTACAAAAGATATATCAAAATTCCAGTTGTCTAAATTTGGCCCATGGAGCTATGAACAACAAAGCTTAGGCTTTAATTATAGGATGAACGATATACAGGCATCTTTGGGTTCAAGTCAGTTAAAAAGAATTTTAGATATTGTTGATGAAAGAAATAATATTTTGAAAAAATATAAAAAGATAGCAGATAATGAAGTTATTTCTTTTTTGAAAATATCTAAAGATACAAAAAGTTCTGTCCATTTGGTAATTGTGTTATTAAAAAATCTATCGGAAGATAACCATAAAAAAGTTTTTGATGAGATGAGAAAAAGGAGTATTGGAGTACAATTACACTACTCACCTATTCATTTACAACCTTATTACAGAAAATTTGGTTTTAAGGAGGGAGATTTCCCTATGAGTGAAATATATGCAAAAAAAGCATTAAGTCTTCCAGTCTTTGAAGGCTTAGAAATGAAAGATCAAGAGTATGTTATGAACAATTTATTAGATATTATTTATAATTTATGATAATTATTAAAGTCTAATATGGTTAAACTTTCCTTAGGTTGTGCTCAATTTGGGATGACTTATGGTTTCACTAATTCGAAAGGAAAAGTCCTAGATAAAGAAGTTGAAAAAATAATTGATTATGCCATATTAAATGATATTAAAAGCTTTGATACAGCTCAATCTTATGGAGACAGCGAAGAAGTTTTAGGTAACTATATATGTAAATATTCTGGTCTGAAAGTTACAACTAAATTTGAATGCAAATCAAAAAATTGTTTTTCAGATAAAGATATAAATAAGTGGGAAAACAATTTTCAAAATTCATTAAATAAATTAAGATTAAATAATATTGATAGTTTTTTAGTACATAACGTTGAAGATTTAAAAAAGGATGGTAAGGAAATTCTTGAAAATTGGCTAAATAGTTTGTTTAAAAGAAAATTAATAAATAGGATAGGAATATCAATTTATTCTTCTTCAGATTTGAACTCTATTTCTCTAGATAATATTAAATTAATACAAATGCCTATTTCACTATACGACCAGAGACTTATTAAAAATAATACTTGCTCGGATTTACAGAAAAAAAATATAGCAATACATGCTAGGAGTATTTTTTTTCAAGGCCTCACATTAGTTGGGGCAGACAAATGGCCGAAGCTTATTTCAAAAGATTTTAAAAGTCATCATATGAATATTCTAAGATCAATGAAATCTGAATCTATTTTAGAAACTTCTTTATCTTTTATAGATAGCTGTAAATTTATTGAGAAAGCGCTCATAGGTGTTACTTGTTTAGAAGAATTAAAAGAAATCATAGAAATCAAAAATAATTTGCAGAAAATAAAAAAAGATTTCTCAAATTTTTCATGGAATTATAATAATGACTTGGATCCTAGGTTTTGGAATCAAAATTAATTAATCTTTAAGAATTAAATTTAGATTATGAATTCAAAAGTAATTACTGCCGCAATACTACAAGCAAGAATGTCATCCAAAAGATTGCCTGGGAAAGTTTTGGCTAAGGTTGTTAATAAATCAATTCTTGAGTTTCAGATAGAAAGGATAAAGAATTGTGACCTTATTGATGAGATAATTATCGCCACAACAGTTAATAGTTCTGATGATGTAATAGAAGATTTATCAAAAAAATTATCTCTTAAAATTTTCAGGGGTCATGAAGATGATGTTCTAGCGAGATATGCGGGTGCAGCAAAATTAACTAAAGCTGAAAATATTGTAAGATTAACCGCAGATTGTCCTCTTATTGATCCAGAAATTATTGATGAAGTAATAAATATTTTTAAAACCTCAAATATAGATTATGCAAGTAATACTAATCCTCCCACATTCCCGGATGGATTAGATGTAGAAGTTTTCTCTAAAAAAGTACTATTCTTAGCAAATGATCTATCCAAAGATCCATTTGAGCGAGAACATGTTACTTCTTGGCTTATAAAGAATAAAGACATTAGGAAGAAAAATCTTTTTAATCCAGAGGATTTTTCAAACTTAAGATGGACTGTGGATTATCCAGAAGACTTAGAATTGATTGTAAAAATAGTGAAAAACTTTAATATGGATTCAAATTTTTCTTGGAAAGACATACTTAACCTTGAAAAGAAAGATAAAAATATTTTTCAAATTAATCAAAAATATAAAAGAAATGAAGGATCAAATATTTCAGATGGACAAAAATTATGGGGTAGAGCAAAAAAAGTTATACCAGGAGGAAATATGTTGCTTTCAAAACGGCCTGAATTATTTTTACCCAATGGATGGCCAACTTATTTTTCTAAAACAAAGGGATCTAAGGTTTGGGATATAAGTGGCAAACAATATATTGATATGAGCCTAATGGGAGTGGGTACAAATATACTTGGTTACTCCAATAAATATGTTGATGAGGCAGTTAAAAATAATATTAACTTAGGTAATATGTCTTCATTTAATTGTCCAGAGGAAGTATATCTAGCTGAGAAATTAGTTGAAATGCATACATGGGCAGATATGGTTAGATTTGCCAGGACTGGAGGAGAGGCTAATGCAATTGCAATTAGAATCGCAAGGGCAGCAACTGGTAGGGACAAAATTGCTATTTGTGGTTATCATGGTTGGCATGATTGGTATCTAGCGACTAATCATAAAGAAGACAAAAAACTAGATGAACATTTATTGCCTGGGCTTGAACCTAACGGTGTTCCTAAATGCCTTAAAGGAACCATTTACTCATTTTCTTATAATAATTTAGATCAACTAAAAAAAATAATTGAAAATAATAATTTAGCGGCTGTAAAAATGGAGGTGGAAAGAAATATTCCTCCTAATCCAGGATTTCTTGAAGAGGTCAGAAGATTATGTGATGAAAATGATATTATCCTTATTTTTGATGAATGTACATCTGGTTTTAGAGAAACATATGGTGGGTTACATTTGAAATATAATGTTTTTCCCGATATGGCAATATTTGGGAAAGCACTTGGTAATGGTTATGCCATAACATCCATAATTGGTAAACAACAAATTATGCAAGCTGCTCAAAAGACTTTTATAAGCAGTACTTTTTGGACTGAGCGTATTGGCCCAACCGCGGCACTAAAAGTTCTTGAGATTATGGAAAAAGAAAAGAGCTGGGAAAAAATTACAAAATTAGGGATTTACCTCAGAGAAGGTTGGAAGAAATTAGCTGAAGAAAATAATTTAAAGATAAATATATTTGGAATTCCTGCTTTATCTTCATTTCAAATAGTTTCTAATTATTCAAGAGAATATAAAACTTTCATAACTCAAGAGATGTTAAAAGTAGGATATCTAGCTGCTAAATCTTGCTATTTATCAACTTCTCACGATGAGTTAATTATTGATTCTTATCTTGAAAATTTGGATTCAGTATTTAAGAAAATAAGTTTCTGCGAAAAGAATGGCAATATTTACGATTATTTAAATCATCCTATTTGTCACTCAGGATTTAAAAGATTAAATTAAAGTAATTGAAGAGCTAAAAGGTTTTGGATAGATGAGAATTGTTGCAACAATTGAAGCAAGAATGGGTTCAAAAAGATTACCTGGGAAAGTTCTGCTTAAAGCAAAAAATAAAACAATGCTTGAGATTCTTGTTGAAAGGCTAATGAGTGTAAAAATTATTGATGAAATTGTTGTTGCCACTACTACAAATAATAAAGATGATGAAATAGTAAATGTTTGCGATAAAATAAATTTAAAATATTTTAGAGGATCTGAAGAAGATGTTTTTGGAAGAGTTATAGGTGCAGCTAAATTTGCAAAGGCAGATTTAGTTGTTCAAATTACTGGTGATTGTCCAATAATTGATCCAAATATTGTTGAACAAATAATTAATATTTATAAATATAACTCAGTAGATTGTGTGGGAAATGGTGCAATCCGAAGTTATCCAGATGGAATGGATGCCCAAGTGTTTTCCTTAAGTACCTTGGAAAAATCATATTCTATGACAGATAATAAGCTTGATAAAGAGCACGTCACCCGTCATATCTTAAGAAATCCAGAGATTTTTTCAAAAATCAACCTTATTGCTCCTCCGGAAATATTTTTTCCTGAACTGGGTTTGACATTAGATGAAAAAGATGATTATCTCTTGCTTAAGAATATCATTGAAAATCTTTATGATAAAAATAAATACTTTTCTTGCTTAGAAGTTATTCATTACTTAAATTCTAATCAATCTCTATATTCTTTAAATAACCATGTCCAAAGGAGATGGAATCCTTGAATAAAGTAGCAGTCATTTGTCATGATGCAGGGGGAGCAGAGGTATTAAGTCATTGGCTAAAAAGACAAAAATTTTTATATTGCACTGTTTTGGAAGGCCCTGCAAAAAATGTATTTATAAAAAATAAATGTAAAATTTCAGAAGAAGTTTTAATACATGCTATTAAAAAGTCAGATTTTATTATCAGTGGAACAAGCTGGCAATCTGACCTTGAAAAAAAGGCTATTATTAAAGCAAGAGAGATGGGTAAATATTCAATCACTTTTTTAGATCATTGGTCTAATTATGAAGAAAGATTTTTATATAAGGGACAGATTAATCTACCAAATGAAATTTGGGTTTCTGATAAATATGCTTACGACTTAGCAAAAAAACTTTTTAAAAATACAATAATTAAAAGAAAGCGAAATTATTATTTTTTAAATATTAAAGAAACTATTGAAAATAAAAATTTTTTTTATAACGACAATCGTAAAACTCTTAAAGGATTATATATTGGAGAAAATGTAAGTGATCATGCATTTTTAGCTACTGGAGATAAAAATAGTTATGGCTATGATGAAATAAACTCTCTTAAATATTTATTAGAAAATATTAATAATTTAAATTTTAATATTCTAAGTTTAAAAGTCAGGCCTCATCCATCAGATTCCGAAGGTAAATACAATTTTTCTATGAAAAATAAATTAGTAAAAGAAATTTCAAATAACAATGAATTGATTGATGATATCTTAGAGAGCGATTTCATTTTTGGAATTGATTCTATGGCTATGGTCATAGGACTGTTAGCAAATAAAAAAGTTATTTCTTGTATTTCTAATCGAAAATTGAAATGCAACCTACCATTTTCTGAAATTTTATATTTAAGAGATCTTCTAGAAAAAAGAATAAATTTATGAAAATTAAAACACTTTTAATAGGTTTAGGAAATATTGGAATGCTTTATGATGATAGAAATTCTAATTTAATTCAATCGCATGCTAAGGCAGTTGAATTACATCCAAACTTTAAATTAGTCAGTGGGATCGACCCTGTTTATGAGAGAAGAAATTTTTTTGAGGAAAATTATAAATTAATTTCATTCAAAAGATTAGATGAGTTTAGAAATAAAGATGAAATTGATTTAGTTATTATTTCTACCCCTACTGATACTCATCTATGCGTAATTGAAGAGACTATTAAATCACTAAAACCTAAAATGATTCTTTGTGAAAAGCCTCTCTCATATGATTATAATGATGCTTTTAAAATAGTAGATCTATGTAAAAAAGCAAATATTGAACTATTTGTTAATTTCGTAAGAAGATGTGATCCAGCTGTAATTGAAATAAAAAATAAGATTGATCAAAATTTAATTGAGCCTCCTTTAAAAGGTATTTGTTGGTATTCAAAAGGTCTTTATAATAATGGCTCACATTTCATCAATTTATTAGAATATTGGCTTGGTAATTATAAAGATATAAGAATTATAAATTCTGGAAGAGTTTTTAATAATATAGATCCTGAGCCAGAATTTATTATTGACTTTCAAAAAGGATCTATAATTTTTAGGAGTGCATGGGAAGAAAATTTTTCTTTTTATAAGGTAGAAATAATAAGTAAATCTGGAATTTTAAAATATGAAAATGGTGGAGACAAGGTTGAATTATATCATGTTGAAGATGATAAGAAAATTAAGGGATATAAAATACTTAGTGAAAAAAAATTAAGGCTAAAAAGTAAATTGGATGTTTATCAATATATGGTATTAGATCAAATTTATAAAAGTTATTTAGGTGAAAATACAACTATTTGTAAAGGATCCCAAGCATTATCAACTCAAAAAATTATATATTCAATTAGAGAAAAATTAAGAACGTGAGAAAAGATCTTGCCCTCTTTGGAGGAGAAAAAATTATAAAAAAAAATTTAGAAAAATATAATTCTATAGGAATGGAAGAATCAATAGCAGTTCAAAAGGTAATAGATTCGGGTGAGCTTTCTAGATTTTTAGGCTGTTGGGATGATGATTTTTATGGAGGTAAATATGTTAGAGAATTTGAAAAAGATTGTGCTGAATTTTTTAATGTTAAACATGTGGTAACTGTTAATTCTTGGACTTCAGGTTTGGTTTGTGCTATTGGAGCTATTGGTATTGAGCCAGGAGATGAAATTATAGTTACTCCATGGACTATGTGTGCAACTGCTACAGCTATATTGCATTGGAATGCAATACCAGTTTTTTCAGATATAGAACCTGAAACTTTTAATTTAGATCCAAAAAAAATAGAACAAAAAATCACAAAAAGAACTAAAGCAATATTAGCTGCTGATATATTCGGTCATTCATGTGAAGTGAAAAAACTATTAGAAATTGCAGAAAAATATAGTCTAAAATTAATAACAGACTCTGCGCAGGCCCCAGGAGTATTTAATAATGGTATTGTGACGGGTACTGAATCACATGTCGGTGGTTATAGTCTAAATTATCATAAGCATATTCATACTGGGGAAGGAGGAATATTAGTAACTAACGATGATAATATTTGTGAAAGAATGCAGTTGATTAGAAATCATGGAGAAGCTGTTGTAGAGTCTAAAGGTGTAAAAAATTTAAATAATATTCTTGGACATAATTTCCGTCTAGGAGAAATTGAATGCGCTATAGGTATTCAGCAATTAAAGAAACTTAAATCACTTGTCAAAAGAAGACAGGAAATAGCTGCTTATTTAAATGAAGGTCTCAAAGATTTAGAAGGACTGATATTGCCAAAAGTTCTTAAGGGAAATACACATGCATATTATTGTTATGGTCTGAAACTAGATCTTAACAAAATCTCTGTTAATCGAGAAATTATAATATCTGCATTAGAAGCTGAAGGACTAAAAGGATTAGGAAATGGATATGCTAATATTCACCTTCTACCTTTATTTCAGAAAAAAATTGCTTATGGAAATAAAGGTTTTCCTTGGTCATCTGATGTTACTTCTAATTTTATTTCTTATTCAAAAGGTATTTGTCCTGTTGCTGAAAGAATGCATGATAAAGAGTTTATTGCATTTGAAATGTGTCTACATCAACTTAATGATGAAGACATTGAATTAGTTTTAAAGTGTTTTAAAAAGGTTTGGGATAATTTACATTTGCTATCAAATTAATATTTTTAAAAATAAATACTAAAAGGAAAGTAAAATCATTAAATAAGTTATTTAAAAAATTTAATGAAAATTTTAATAAATCAATTATCAAAATTATAAAATTATTTATATGGATAAAATAACATTAAATAATTTTTCAAATTTATCTCTGCTTTATGTTTTAAAAAGTATTTACTCTTTTCATAATAAAAAGGAAGTTTTATCTTTGTTATGCATCTAAAAACCCTGGTTTTATAAATAATTTATTAAACTAATAACTATTTTAAATTTTAATAATAATTTATTAAATTATAAAATTCCAATTTATTTTAAAAACCAAAAGAAGTTAGAATTTTTTTTAGAGTAAATATAAACTAACTAAACCTAGAAATGAAACTTCTACTTAGCAAAATATTCAAGAAAAGGATCTGGAAAAAATTTTATATTGAGAAAATGGGAGAGCCAATTATTTATAACTTAGTTTCAATTTTTGTATTGTTTTTTAAGGACTTTAGTAAAAAAATAGATTATGATCTAGTCCCAAGATATCCTTACGCTTTTGGCATTAAAGAAGCATTTACTTTAGCGAATATAGAAAAGGTTGATAAGATTTTAATAATCGAGTTTGGAGTTGCGTCTGGATCAGGCTTATTTAATATGTCTTATATAGCGTCAAAATTAAGTAGGATATATAAAGTCGATTATGAAATCATAGGATTTGATACCGGTGTAGGAATGCCTAAACCATTAGACTATAAAGACCATCCAGAAAAATATAGAGAAGGTGACTTCCCTTCATTAAAATTAAAGAACACAAAGCTACCTGAAAAAACACGTGTAATTTATGGTGAGATTTCTGGAACGATAGATAAGTTTGTCGAAAAACATAAATTAAATGATAATGTTATTGGTTTTGTATCTTTGGATGTTGATTATTATTCAAGTACTAAAGAAGCATTAAAAATTTTTAACATGCCAGCATCTAATTATTTGTCAAGAACTCCAATATATAATGATGATGAATCTCATTTAGATCACAACGATTATTGTGGTGCATTGCTTGCTATAAATGAATTTAATAAAAATAATGAATTAAGAAAATTTTCTAAAATGCATAATTTAAGAAATAAAGGAATTTTTAAGAATGCTTCATTTTTAGATCAAATGTATTTCTACCATGTTTTAGATCATGAAGAAAGGAAGGTAAGTAATTGGCTTAATGAAAAAGTATCTATTTTTGGTAACCCATATATTGGACAAAAAGAAGATATGTGGCCGCCTCAATATGAATAATTTAAATTCTATTAGACAAATATTTATAATTTTTTGTAGTTTTTAATTATATCTTTTATTAAGTTTTTATATATTTGGGTAATTTTAGTTTTTTTAATGCTTTTTTTTGCTTTTCTTATTCTTTTTCTAAAAAATCTTTTATCATTTGCATACCAATACTTAGGAAATAGAATTGATTTAAAACTCTTTTCTTTTAAGAAGATTAAAGATAATAAAAAGAAACAAAAATTGTTAAGAGGGAAAATAATTTTCTTATTTAATTTAAAGCATACATATTGAAATGACTTTATGTCACTACCAGAACCAAAACTTCTTGTTTTGGCAATTATTAATATCAGAAATTTTTTATCTAAATATGAAATTCTATTTTGTTGATTAATATCTCTTATTAACCTATTAACAAAGTTATATTCTGGGATGCTTCTTTTTTTGTCAATAAATTTATAATTTATATCATTAAAAATATACCAATATAATTCTTCCAAATTATCTTTGAATAAGATTAAATAAAAAATTCTTAGTCTTGATAGCAAGCTCATAACACTTCTAGGAAAAAATCCATTAAAGTAAAATTTCTCAGAAGGTCCTAGATAACCTACAGTATCAGCACCTTGACCAGATAAAATAAAGTCTTCTTTAATTTTCCCTTTGCAAATTGTTAAATAAAATTGAAAAAGAGAATTTGAGTATCCTTTGAAGTTAAAAATTAGATCTTTGAACAATGAAGAGTTTATAAAGTCAGCTACTTCTTGTTCATCTAAATCAATCAAATCAACTTTGATATTTGATTTTTTTATATTTTCTAAATCTACAATATTAGATTCATATTCTTTATCTACGATGCTAAATATATATCTAGTTTTTTGCTGATTAATGAGTAGATTTTTTATGAAATTTGAATCTGATCCTCCACTGAATAAGATGGCTTTACTTTCAAAACAATTAACATAAGATTTAAGAGAATTATTTAGTGATTTTCTATTTAATGAAAATAACTTATCTATGTCTGTCAAAGAAATTGGAGTCTCAAAAATTTTTTGGCCTTTAATCTTAAGTTCTGAGAAACCTATAAACCTTTTTATTAATGGAAAAACTGATGAAGAGCCCTTTACAAAGCTTGAATTTTTTATAATATCGACCGATAATTCATCATTTGAATTTTCTCCAAAACTATAAATTTTAAATTCCTCGTCAAATTTAAAAATTTCATTTTCCAAATAATAGGCATAACCTGAATTACCCATCAAATCTTGAACCATAATGATTTCACCATCTGTTTCTTTAAAACATTTAATGAATTTGCCAATTATATATTTATAATTTTTGTAGTCTATATCAGAATATTCTATTTTATTTGAACTTCTCAAATCAACATAATATTGACTATCAAATATAGTATGTAAATTTTCATTTAATTCATCAAAAAAAGTTGGCGCTGTAATTTTTAAATTAATCATTTAGAATATTCTCCCATCTTTTCATGATTATTTTTTATGAATTTAAAACAATCTTTTTTGGATGATAAGTTAAAACACATTTTTATTATTGAGAGGTATTCTTTTTTAAATATGCTTTCATCATTTAGTTTATATTCTTTATAATTAAAAGCTTTAGCAAAATCTTCAGATGAGTTAACTTTAATTACCCCACTAAAATTTCTATAAAATGGTTTTCCAATAACTATAGGCTTTATGCCTTTAGCAAGGGCTTCTAAACCTATTGTCCCGGAAATTGTAATAGGGACCATATCTTTTTCCAAAGCTTCATTCGAGCTGATGGTTAACTTATCCCAAGTTAGAATCATTTCTTCTAAATTTTCATAATGGCCTGTTAAAGCATCATGCGCTTTATAAGAGATAAAGGTTTTATTATCTTGTATGTTTATATTTCCTGTATAGAGATTATGTTGAATCCAATCAAATATTGTTGAGTTATTTCTATTCCCCGCGCCAAGATAATCAATACTTGATTCAGGTTGAATATGTAAAAAATATACAAACTTTGAATAGTTAGTAACTTTTAAAAATCTTAGTCTGTTTTTCTTGATTATGCTTTTAATGTAATTTGAAAGCTTAAGTCTTAAACTGACGCGTCCTTGATCTCTTAATAGCGAATATTTCAAAAAGCTTATTAGAGTATTAAATCTATCTTGAAATGTAGGTCCAATTATATCTCGGATAGCATAATCGGGCATTACCCCTTTTTTTATAAAATCATAGGCCTCTACTGCTTCTATATCAGTTAAAGTCCCTTCAAGATTTTTAAATGGCTCTTCATATTTTGTACTCATGAAACATAAATTTTGTGGTTTTCTTACTGAAATAATACTAAAGTAATTGATTTTTCTTTGATTACACAATCTCATCATGCATAACTCATGAGGCCAAGTTTTCTCGCCAAGCACACAATATGGAGATGTTTCAGATAAAACATGTTCTAAGAATGATATTTGTTGCTCTACATCTTTTCTTCTATTTCTCTTTCTTATTCTAGTGTAGTAAACCTTCCAATCCCACTGCAAACTTTTACTAGAAGAGATAGATTTTTTTCTTTCTTTCAAAATAAAATTATTGAAAAAGTGAATTTTATAGTTTCTTTTTTTTGCCCATTTAAGGTCATGATTAATTAAAGCTAAAATATGAATATTGTAATTAAATTTTTCAAATGCTTCGATAGCATTTATCCAATTTTCGTGCAGAGTCCAATTATCTATAAATAAAATATTTTTCATTTATTTTTTCAAAATTTCTATAAAATTAAACATCCTTGAATTTTTAAATTAAATAATAAAATTTTAGACTTTAGGTCTACTATATCTGAATTCTTTACTTCTCCCATTGAAGTGACAATTAAATTAATCTGATTATTTTGACTTGAAATTAAATTATCTACCTCTAAAAATTCTATATCTCGATTATCTAAATATTTAATAAAAGTTTGTAATTTATTTTTTTCAATAGTGCCTAACTTTAATAATTTTATTGGTAGTTTAGTACTAGAATTGAATTTATTTTTGAAAAATAAACTTATTATATCTTTACTTATTATTTGATCTTTGAAATTAAATATTTCAATACTAAGTTGTTTCTCAATAGTATCAGGATAAAATATTAGATCTTCCTTTTTTGCTTGAATTAATACAATAATTGAAGCCAAAAAAGAGGTAAAAATTAATCCAAAGAAAGCAAAATTTAATTTTTTCGGATAAACGCCTTTCTCAATAATCGTAGGTTTAGTAATTAATTCCCAGGGAGCTTTAAATTTATCGATTGCTAAATTATTTGAGATTATCATCCTTTCAATATCATTTAAGGTAGATAAATTATTTTCAGTTAGTCTTTTTAGAGCATTATATTTTTCCATAATTCCGCTTGGTCTTTCTGTAGTCTTAATTTTGGCAGAGGATAATGATATTGAGGTTTTTAACCCATCTAGTAAATTTTCCTTTAATAATTTGTTTAAAAGATCTTTTTCTCTTTGCAAGTCAGTAACCGACTTATCGTTAATTTGAAAAATTGATTTAGATTTTATTAATTTCTCATTGATTAGTTCAATTTTTAAAAGAATAGAATTATTTACTAAATTTGGGAAATTATATGCAAAAGCTAATAAAGAATCATCATCATAGTTAAGTTTATTTAATTCTTTTAATGCTTCTTTTGCTAACCTGATTTTATTTGATTCTTGATATCTTATGTTTTCTAAACTTTCCCATTCATTTTTTGTATTAAAAGAATTTGATTGATTAATATTATTCTGATTAATACCATTCAAAGAAATATCTTTTTGGCTAAGGCCAGGGTTTAGATCATTTTCATATGATATTTTTTGCAATTCTCCTAAACTTCGTAAAAAAGAATTATTATAAATTATTTTTTGTTGATTAAGATAATATTTATTTGTATTCAATTTTTCTTTTGCATCTTTAGTAGAAAAAAATTCATATGCTTTTGAGATTTTGTTTAGAACCTCATTAATATGTTTTTTATCATTATCGATATACTTTACTTTAAGAATAGTTGTATTACCTTCTAAAGCAACTTTTAAATAGTTTTTTGACCAATCTTTAAATGTTAAATTTAAAATGTTTTTATTAGACTCACTTTTGTATTCTTTAACGAAATTATAAACAGGAAGTAAAACTGAAGGACTTTTAATTATTCCTACTTGTGTGCCAAGTGAATTTGATAATGAAACATCAAGGTTAGAACCTAAATTTATTCCTTCTAATGATGGTAGTACTGAACTAATATCACGACCTTTATTTTCTTTTCTCATTACTATTTGAAATTCTCCCTGAAATTTATTTTCTTGAAGTAAGTAAATTAAGAAAGAAAAGAATATACCAATACCAAAAACTTTTAAAAATAAAAGAAAATTTCTTCTTAAAATTTTATAAATAAAATCTAAGCTTAGCTCAAATTCATTCATTATAAATTTTCATAATAATCTTTTTAATATTATCATATAATTTAATATAGAACTTTGTATGAAGTCATATAAGTATAAAAATGCTTTTTAAAAATATTAATTTATTAATAAATTTAATTTATAAACTATGTCATTTTTTTTTATTTAAAATAAATATTTAAATAAGGTAATTTATAAAAACCTTACAAAATCTAAAAATTAAAGAAAACAAATTGATAAATATTTTGATTTTATATTAAAATAAAGAATATTTTTTATTATCTATTTTAATTATATGAAGATTAGTCCTTGGCTATATAGGAGGTCTTTTAAAATTTATTTTTTTATATTTGATTTTTTTATAATTTTGATATATTTAAATTTTTTAAGTCTCATTTATAATAATTTTTACTTCTCTTTGTACAATTTAATTTTAAGCTTTTTTATTATATCTATTAATTATTTTTTTAATAAATACGAATTTAAATTATATAGTTTTTCCCTAAGTGATAATATAAAAATTTTTCTTAGACTAATAATAAACATTGTAGTAATAAATTTTTATTTTTCCTTTTCAATTTTTCAAAATTTTGAAATCTATTCCTTATTGTCTTTAACTTATGTGTTTTTAGATTTTCTTACAAAATTCTCTTTGATAAAATTTTATTCGAGGATGAAAAAATTATTTTCATTTAAAAATTTCTTGTTTTTAGTTGATTCAAATCTATTTTTAGATATTAAGAAAAACTTTTCTGAAGAATTTCCAAATACTAATTTGATTTGTCTAAAGGATATTAATGAAATTGAAAATTATAATGAAAATAATACATTGGTTATTACTGCAGAAAGACATTTTTCTAATAAATATAAATATGTTAAGCAAATTTCTTTATTTAAATTTTATCAAATTTATTTTGAAAATATACCTACAAAAATTTTTAGTATCTCAAATATAAATAAATATCGTCAAAACTTTTTTTATCTAAATTTCCAAAAATTATTAAAAAGGATTTTCGATATATCCATATCTCTAATTATTCTATTTTTTTCATTTCCTCTTTTAATGATAATTTTTTTATTAATTAAAATCGAAGATGGAGGTCCTATTTTATATAAACAATTAAGGACTGGTCAGAATAATAAGTTTATCTCTATTTATAAAATAAGATCAATGCGCATTAATTCTGAAAAAAATGGACCAAAGTGGTGTGAAAAAAGAGATAATCGAATAACAAAAATTGGCAGTTTTATTAGAAAAACAAAAATAGATGAATTACCGCAATTATGTTCAGTTTTAAAAGGAGATATGTCTTTAATTGGTCCTAGGCCGGAAAGGCCTGAGTTTGACAAGTTATTAAGTGAAAGTATTACTGATTATAATTTTAGATACAAAGTAAAGCCAGGCTTAAGTGGTTGGGCTCAGGTTAACCAAAAATATCCCTCTTCAATTGAAGAATCTAAAATTAAATTAAATTATGACTTTTATTACATTAATAATTTTAGTTTATGGCTAGATTTTTTGATATTTTTTAAAACAATCAGATTAGTTATAAATATTGATGATAGATAAATTTAATTAAGAGATCTTCATAGAAATATTTTTAAAAAAAATAATATTAAGAATAATTTTTATATGTCTTTAATCTAAATAAATATATTTTTTTATATTTTATTGCTTAGATTTATCAAAATTGTTATTTTATGATTAAATTTATTTGGCAAAGTAGATGCGGCATTTATATTTTGATAATGCTATTGGAGTCGATTCATATACAGGTATTGGATATGTAAGCAGAGTTTTGCTTTATACCTATTTCAAGATAGGCGTAAAGGTAAAATTACCAGCTACTACCCAAAAAGAAAATAAGATTATTTTTGATCTTTGGGAACAAGCAGGTAATTCATCAACAATAGTAACTTTAATAGAAAAGAATTATTTACCCTTTAAACTAAACTCTATTTTCAAATTTTACAAACTAAAGGATAGATCGATAAATGAAATATTTTGTCCTTTTCAATTTCCTCTTTTACTTTCTAAACAGTTAAAAAATAATAATATATCCTTCAAGTTTATAGTGCATGACCTTTGTTATATTGAAGCAACTAAACAAAAAAAATTTGGTTTTCTTAAAAGATATATTTTAAATAGAAGAATTAAAGAACTCTCTAAATATAAAAAAACAAAAATATTTTCTCCAAGAAATTACACTTTGAAAGAAATAAATAAAAAATTTGGGATAAATAAAAAAAAATTGATTGAAATTCCAATTCCTTATTTTTTTGGGAGAGAATGGGATATTAAAAATAATAAATATATAATAAAATATCAATCCCCTTATATATTGTTTATTTCAAACTCAAGAAAAAGAAAAGGTATTTCCCTCTTAAAAGAAATTATAGAAAAATCATTTCCAGCAAATTTTATAATTGTAGGTGATACAAATTTGAAAAATATTTTTAAAAGCTATTCAAATGTAAATATTCTTGTAAATATTCCTGATCCAGAAGTTGCTTCATTAATTATTAATTGTTCAATGTTAATTTCTACTTCTTCTTGTGAGGGACTTTGCCTGCCAGTTTGTAGATCGATTTCTCTAAATAAAAAAACAGCAGCATTAAATCATGGGATTTATAATTCAAATGAATTTAAAAATTTAATTAGAATTGATACTAATAATATTAATCCACTTATCAATGAAATAAATTCCTCAATTAATAACTTTAAAAAAACAAACTATAATGAATTGCAAAATTTTATAAATAAGGAACAATTTAAAGAGAAAGAACTAATAGAGCTAATACAAAAAAATGTCTAGTTCAGTTTATACAGATGAGATAATATTTTCAGCATCTCTAATTGAAACATTTAATAGTTTTTACATACTTTTATTTTTTAGCAGCTTAACAATTCTAATTTTTTATTATTTTTTTAAAAATGCATTAATAATTTCAATTCCAATAATTATTTATCCAATTCTTAATTTACATATAGGCGGATTATTTTTCTGCTTGCAAAATCAATATAAAATTCCTATACAAACAAGCTTAATAATTTATCTCATGACTTGGCTTCCAGTTTTAATGGTTGCTCTTTTTATTTCCTTAACTAATAAAAAAATATTTGTAACTGATTTAAAATCATTTCAATTATTTTTAAGAAATAATAAATCTTTAAAAATTTTTAATCTATTTTTAATGTCTATTAGTTTAATTTCGATTGCGTTTTTTATAATCAATCCTGTGGTAAGAGAATTTTTTTTAAATCCAAGACTTACTCGTAAATTTTTATTGCAACAAAATCTTTTAGTATTTACAACTTTGCCTAGTTTATTATTTGCCGTGTTTTCAGCTTTCTCCCTAATAAATAAAACATATATTTATCTAATATTTTATTTTTTATTATTGTTCTTTTTAGGTTCTAAATCTTTTTTATTTTTACCTTTACTATTATTTTTTACTTATAGATCAATTCATTTAATGAAGCTTCCTAAGTTAAAAAATTTAATTATATTTTCTTCACTGATTTTATTATTAATAACATTTTCAGCTCAACTATATAACTTTCTAAAAGGTCAAGATTATACTTCAATAATTCCGCAACTTGCTTCTACTTTTGATTACATAGGAGGCTTTAATTATTTCCTACAGAATAATGGTCCAGGAATCACTGAAGGCCAGATAGCAAAGACAAGCTATCTAAGTTTTATCCCTAGATTTTTATTTGAAAATAAACCAATAATTTATGGTCATTCTCTTACGCATGCCAAACTTGTACCTGAATTATTAAAAGAAAATTGGCATCCATCTTTTTATGAAAGTTTTTCTAATTATCTAGCTGATTATGGGATTTTTATTGGAATCTTAATGAGTTCAATTGCAAAATTTTTATTAGTTATACCAATTGTATTTAAAGAAATAAGAAAAAATAAAACATTATTTATTTCTTATATATTTTATATGTGCAACCCATATACAGGAATTATTACTTTAATAATTTTAAGTTCAAGCAAATTTTTTAAACAAAAAATTAACATCAAAGAAAATAACGAAGTCAATTATTTTGAAAAAAATACCTCTTAATTAAAAACTCTATTTCCGAAAATCATTTAAAATTTTCGATTTTTTTACTTAGAAACCAAGAGCATGTATTTTTTATAGCTGATTTATAGTCATAAAGAATTGAGGAATTTTGCCAAAGTAAATTTGATTGAAATATATAAGGTGTTGTAATGTTCTTTAATCTTCTAAGAGTTAGGGGTATTGGAGGTTTTATTTTCAGTAATTTTGAAAAGTTATCATTTAAAAAAGCTAGTAAATAACATAATTTATGGGGCAAAGTAAAAGGTTTGGGAGCACCAAGACCTAGTGCTAAATCATTTGCCCATTGTTTGATTTCAATATTGAATGGATCGCATAGATAGATAGTTAAATCTGAAAGAAGTTCTTTTTCATTTATGCATAATTCAAATATTTGATTAACAGAATTCCCTATATATGAAAATGACTTTTTCTTTTTTTTAAATCCAATATGAAAATATTTCTTCTCCAAAATTAAATTAAGGAAATTTTGATAATGTATAGACATTCCTGGTCCCCAAACCGTGGTAGGTCTAAAAATTAACCAATTTATTTCTAAATTTTTAAAAAATGACCTCACTATCTCTTCTCCAATGACCTTTGATAATCCATAAAATGTATCAGGATTATAATCATTAACGCCATTAGGAATATCTCCAATACAATTAACTAATTGCGTTGAAGCAAATAATACTTTTCTTGGTTTAATAATCCCTGAGTATGCGCACATTCTTTTTACTCCCTCAATATTCACATCGTATTCTGATAATCTTTTGCCAGATAGGTCAGTTCTAGCTGCGAGGTGAACAATATAGTCTACTTTGGGAATGATATTAGATAATTCATTTGGATGAATATCAAGCAAATCTAATTCAAAATATTTAAAATTAAAATCCGAGAAATCAGACCTTACTTTATCAATACCAAAAACTTTGTAACCCTTTGAAGTTAAAAACTTACATAATGCCTTTCCTATAAAGCCACTGCTTCCTGTAATTAAGAAGGATTCTTTACTCATTTCTTTAATCTATATTATTTAATTGTTTGGATTTTCTATTAAACTAACATTTAGTGCTAATTTTTAAATGTTAAACTCAATTTTATATAATAATAAATAACAACTACTTTGAAAAGAATTTATGAATAGATATGAGATCTCTACACTCATAATTAAAAGACTTAAAGAACTTGGAATAAATTATTTGAAAAACAAATATGAAGAATCAAGTGCAATTAACTTTCTTGTTATAGAAGATTTATTACCAATTAAAATTGCGACGAAATTAAGTGACTATTTCCCATTTGAAAATGAGCTAACTCATTTAAATGGTCCTCAAGAAAATAAATATATAGGCTTTCATTTTATTGATAAACAGAATTTAATAGAGGAATGTATTTATTCCTTTCAAGAAGAAAATGTAATAAAAATAATAGGAGAAATTACTTCAATAAAAAACTTAATTGGCGATCCAGAATTATACGCAGGTGGAATATCGAGTATGAGTAAAGGATGTTTTCTGAATCCACATATTGATAATTCACACGATAGAAATATGCAAAACTTTCGAAGGTTAAATCTTCTTTATTACGTAAATAAAGATTTTAATCCCATTAAGGATGGGGGTGAATTAGTACTTTATCCAAATGGTATTAAAAATAAAGCAGATGAAATTAGCTGTGCTTTTAATAGACTTGTCATTATGAGAACAGATAATAGATCGTTACATGGAGTAAAAAAAATTAAATCAGAAACTAAACGTAGAAAGTGTATAAGTAACTATTATTTTTCTAAAGAATCACCATCAGGCACAAATTATTACCACTCAACATCATTTCGTGGTTTTAAAAAAGAATTTGTTAAGGGAACTTATCTTAAATTAAATGCATTAACTCGCACATTCGCAAAAAAACTTATTTACAAACTCACAAATAAATCAGTTTCAACTAGCCAATATAGAAATAAATAATTTTTATTTTTTAATTCTTTTAATGCTTTACTTTAATATTGTCAAAAATAAAAAAAAAATATATTTTTGATATAACTGATGTAATAATCTTTCAAATTTTTAGAATTAACTTTGTAATATTATTATGACTATTATTTTGAATGAATTTAACCTTTAATAAATTATGAATTATAAAATTTCAATAATAACAGTTACACTTAATTCTAAAGAAGATTTAATTAAAACAATTAGTTCTGTTCAAAGACAAACTTATAGAAATTTTCAACATATTATTAAAGATGGCTTTTCTAATGATGGGACTAAGGTAATTAATTTCGGTGATTTTCCTAATACAGAGATTTACTTTGCACAGGATTCTGGGGTTTATGATGCCATGAATCAAGGATTTAAATATGCAATTGGTGAATTAGTGATATTTTTAAATGCAGGAGATATATTACTTTCCAATCAAGCATTAGAAAATATCAATTATTCTTTCTGTAGAAATTCACTTTCAACTTGTTTAATTGGATATACTGCTCAAGTAAATGAAACAAATATAAATAATTTTTCTTTATTGGGATTTGGCTGGTTTTATAAAAAAATACCATTAATCCAATTTCCACATCCTTCATTTATTTTGAAAAGAGATGTTGCTTGCAAAATTAAACCTCTTTTTGACAATAATCTTAAAATTGCTTCTGATTATAAACAACAAATACTTTTAAGAAAAAAAAATTTATTTAAGCCTATTTATTTAGATCAGATAATCACATTAATGCCCTTAGGAGGAAAAAGCACTCAAAACTTAATTTCATATTTTAATGGATTCTTAGAAACTCTAAAGTTTTCTTTTAATCTTTATAAAGTAAGATTTTTATATATTTTCTTTTTAAAAATTTTTATAAGGCTAATTAAAAAAATCATAAAATTTAAATATCCAAAAAGATATAGTAAGCAAATTATTGAATATTACTCCAAAGATATTGATAATTAAATATTTTTTATTTTATTTGAAAGATTTACCTCTTAACTTACAAAAGTATAATAATTTTTTAATTAAATGATATTTGTTTATTTTAAATTTTTGTAAGAAATAATCGTCTTTTTTAAACCTTCATCAAGTGATGTTTTACTCTGCCAACCTAGGCTATTAAGTCTTTTAACATCAAGAACTTTTCGTTTAGTTCCATCAGGCTTTTTTATATCCCAGTTTATTTGTCCATAATATTCATAGTATCTCGCAATTTTCTTTGCAAGTTCTTCAATCTTTATATCTTTACCAGTACCCACATTAAGATAAAAAAGAGGATTTCCATGATTGTCTAGAGGAGCACTTTTTGATTTTGGATCCCACTTTTCAAGTGCAAATACAACTGCGTCTCCAAGATCATCTACATATAAAAATTCTCTCAAAGGGTTTCCAGACCCCCAACAAGTTACAGATTTAAGTGACAATTTTTTTGCTTCTGAAAACCTTTTTATCATTGCAGCCATCACATGACTATTATTTGAATCATAATTATCCCCTGGACCATATAAATTGGTTGGCATTAGAGATATAGCATCTAGATTATATTGTTTTGACAAGGATTCGCAGAGTTTTATCCCTGCTATTTTTGCGATTGCATATTGCTCATTAGTTTTTTCTAATGGCCCTGATAATAGAAATTCTTCATTAATAGGTTCTAAAATATTTTTGGGATAAATACAACTACTTCCAAGGAATAGAAGCCTTTTAACATTTGTTTTCCATGCAGCTTCAATTATATTTGTCTGAATCTTGATGTTTTCAAGAAGAAAATCTGCAGGAAAAGTTGAATTTGCATATATTCCTCCGACTTTTGCTGCTGCAATTATTACAACTGTAGGTTTGTTCGCATCAAACCAATTAATTACTGATTCATAAGATAGTAAATCTAAATCTTTTCTCGTGGGAGTTAATAGCTTTCCTCCTTTATCTTTACAACCGTAACCTTTGTTTCGAAGTGATCTACAAATTGCACTTCCTGCCATTCCTGAAGCACCTGCTACGAAGAAGGTCTCATTAATTGAAATTTTGCTTTTCATAAATTAAAAATTTAGAAATTTATTTATGAGGAGCGTCGTTTGTAAATCCCTCTTTTTTTAAAATATATTCTTTCAATGCTTCTTGTTTATCGAAAGTTATCATCTCTTTAACTAATTGCTCTAATGAAGTTTTATTCTTCCACTTTAATTTTTTAAGGGCTTTGGTGGGATCACCTTTTAATTCATCAACTTCAGTTGGACGAAAATATCTTGGATCAACTCTAATAACTATCTCACCTGTATCTCCTCTTCTTCCAATTTCTTTAACACCCTCATTCTCCCATACTATAGATGGATTTGTACCAGTATTATTTCCCCAACCTAGTTCTTTAGCACTTAGTTCAATAAATCTTCTAACGGTTTCCTTTCTGCCAGTCGCTACTAAAAAGTCATCAGGATTGTCTTGTTGAAGCATTAGCCATTGCATATAAACATAATCTTTTGCATGGCCCCAATCTCTTTGAGAATTAAGGTTTCCCATAAATAGACAGTCGTCCAATCCAGTATCAATCCTAGCTAGTCCTCTTGTGATTTTCCTCGTAACAAATGTTTCTCCTCTTCTTGGACTTTCATGGTTAAACAAAATGCCATTGCATGCAAAAATTCCATATGCTTCTCTATAGTTAACAGTTATCCAATAGGCATAAAGTTTTGCTACTCCATAGGGACTTCTAGGATAAAAAGGAGTTGTTTCACTTTGTGGACTTTCCATTATTTTCCCGAAAAGCTCACTTGTACTAGCCTGATAGATTTTTGTTTTTTCTATGAGCCCAAGAATTTTTACCGCTTCAAGAATCCTTAATGTTCCCAAAGCATTAATATTGGCAGTATATTCAGGGCTATCAAAACTAACAGCTACATGGCTTTGAGCTCCTAAATTATAAATCTCATCGGGTTGAACGTTTTGAATGATTCTTATTAAACTTGTGCTATCGCTTAAATCACCATAGTGAAGCATAAAGTTATTATTTTTTTCATGTGGATCTTTATACAAATGATCAATTCTTTGACTATTAAAACTACTTGATCTTCTCTTAATACCATGAACTTCATAACCTTTTTCTAAAAGTAGTTCAGCAAGATAACTTCCGTCCTGTCCAGTTACACCTATAATCAAGGCGACTTTATTAATTCCTTTATTCATATAAAGATTTTAAGAATATATCTTTACTTTTGCCTACAATTTTTAATATATATTTAAAGTACTATATGTTTACTAATAGTAAGAGTCTTTACATCAATTTATATTATAAATTCACAAACATAGGAATTTAGATAATCATATTTCATTCGCTATTACGGAACAATTATTAGAAAAATTTAATTGCAACCAATTGAAAGATTAAGAGAATATTTTTAAAGATGATTGGCAATGTCAAAGAAATTTAATAAAAAAATATTAAGAATAAAAATGTACTTGATATTTAGATCCTTTATTAACACCATAATTTATACTATAAATAATTTTACTGAATTTAAAAGTTTAATTTTTTGATTCATTAAGATATTGTTTCTTTAAAAATTATAAATATTTTATGTTTGATAAAGATATTTTCCCAGTAATTTTATGTGGTGGTTCAGGAACAAGATTATGGCCGCTTTCTCGAGAGAGCTTCCCAAAGCAATTTCTGAATTTAAATTCTAAAAGTAGCAAATCATTACTTCAGCAAACACAAGAGAGACTTAAATCTTTTAAAGATATTTCCCCTCCAATTCTTATTTGTAATAAGGAACATAGATTTATAGCTGCTGAACAAATGAGAGAGATAAACATTAAACCAACCTCAATATTATTGGAACCTTTTGGTAAAAATACAGCTCCATCCATTGCTCTGGCTGCCTTAAAAGCTTTAGAATTAAATAATGATCCCATCCTTTTAGTATTGGCTTCAGATCATTTAATTGAATATAATGATAATTTTTATAAAGCATTATCGAAATCATTTCAGTTGGCTAAAAAAGGTAGAATAGTCACCTTTGGAGTCTTACCTACATCTCCCAATACTGGTTATGGATATATTGAATCAAAAGAAGAATTGAATTTAGAAACTTTAGAAGGTTCTGAAATAAAAAATTTTATTGAAAAACCAAATTTATCCTTAGCAAAAAAGTTTTTGTTAGATAAAAGATATTCTTGGAATAGTGGTATGTTTGTTTTTAAGGCCGCCAAGATTGTCTCTGAAATTGAAAAATTCCATCCTGAGATTATAAAATTGTGCAAAAAAGCTATCGAATTATCAAAAGATGATTTAGATTTTAAGAGAATAGATGAAAATATTTTTGAAAAATGCCCATCTATATCTATTGATATAGCTGTTATGGAGAAAACTAAAATTGGAACTGTTGTCCCTTTAAATGTAAATTGGACTGATATAGGTAATTGGAAGTCTTTATGGGAATATGAAACAAAAAATGGAGAAGGTAATTACATTCAAGGTAAAGTCTTTTTGAAAAATGTCTCTGATAGTTTTTTTAAAACCTCAAATAATAAATTAATAGTTGGAATGGGAGTTAAAGAACTAATAGTTGTTGATACTGATGATGCGATTTTAGTATCTGATAAAAATCATGCACAACAAGTTAAGGATATAGTTAATGAGCTAAATGAAAAGGGGATAGTTGAGGCTAAACAACATAAAAAGGGATTTCGTCCCTGGGGAAATTATATTTCTTTAGCAAGCGATAATCGTTGGCAAGTTAAGTTAATCAAGGTTAATCCTCGCGCCTCATTATCTTTACAAAAACATAAATATAGGGCAGAACATTGGGTAGTAGTTGAAGGGACAGCACTTGTAAGGATTGATGATAGAGAGATAATTCTAAAAGAGAATCAAAGTACTTTTATTCCACTAGGTTCTAAACATAAATTGTCAAATCCAACCGATCAGATATTACTAATAATTGAGGTTCAAAGTGGTACATATTTAGGTGAAGATGACATAATCAGATTTGCAGACGATTATGGTAGAAATTAGTCAATTGTTAAATATAAAATAGAGCTATTAAACTTAATCTTTTTTTTCCATAAAGTTTAAATTTCTACTAAATTCTGAACATCTTTTAAATTATAATCTCCTGCAGAGCCTTAATCCCTAATAAGTAATTGTGCAAAATCAAAATTATTTATAGTTAATTTGAAGAATAGATTTTCAATTTCTAAAAGATAAGTTAGCTTTTGAAATAGAATCTAAAAAGCCATTGTTCGCAATTTTTATCTTAGGAAATTGATAAAATTTGCTTTTCAGGAGTTTTAAATTGATTAATTTCATCTTAGTTTATTTGTCTAGATTTTTAAATCTTATATATAAAGATATTAAACTTAAATTAATTTTTTTAAAATTAAAAGCATAACCTTCTATATATGGAAAATAACGTATAAAAAATTTATTAAAAAAATATTTAAATAAAAATGAGTAATTTAAAATTAGAACAGTTTGGTAAATTACTTATTAAATTTTCTGAATATTACTTTTTAAAAAGTCATATAAAATGGTTAGAAATTGGCTGTGGAAATGGAAATCTTACTCACTACTTGATAAGTAAAGGTAAATCCGGTTTTGGGATAGATGTTGAATTTAAGGAAGGAAATTACAAAAAAATTTTAATTAATAATAATCAAATTAAACTTATAAATTCCAATGGAAAGTCAAGATCTGAAATTTTAGAAGAGAATCAATGCTATTCATGGCCTTGCAAGTCAAATAGCATTGATTTTGCTTTCTCTTCATCGGTTATTGAACATATTATTAATCTAGAAGAATTTATTAAAGAAAATGCAAGAATTTTGCAACAAGGAGGTTATTGTTTACATTATTTCCCTGCCAGAACTGCAATTTTTGAGGCTCATACTGGAGTACCTTTTGGGGGTTTAATAATCAATAAATTTTATTATAATGTGATGTTCAATTTGAGATTATGTAATGCTAGTTTTAATAATGCAGAAGAAATTTATCAATACATGAAAAAGTCAACTAATTATATTAGTAAGAGAAAATTAATTTATCTTTTCAGTAAATATAATTTGAAATTTATTTATGAAGAAAATAGTTTAACCATAAAATATATGGGACCAAAATTAACAAGATTTTTATCTAGATCAAAATTATTTTGTTACTTTTTTGGAATATTTAGGAGTAAATTAATGATTTTTCGCAAATATAATTAAAAACCAATTTAAATTAAATTACTTAATTTTCTTAGTTATCTTTTAAAAGAAAATTAATCAATTTTGATAAGTTGGGAGAATTTCTTTTTGAAAATGGATCAATTATTAAATAATAAACATCTATTGGCAACCCTTTTTTAATACTACAAGATATATATTTAGCTAGAAGATCGATGGGGATAAGATAATTTTCTAAAGAAAAACTTCCTCTTTTCAGATCATTTACTATTTCATAGACACTCTGTGAATTTTTGCCCTTTAATTTAAAGTATTCACCATATATAGGTTTTCCAAGGATTACTATAGGTTTTCCTAAAAGAGCAGCCTCTAATCCAGAAGTCCCAGAAATGCAAATAGTTAAATCAGAATTTCTTATCAAATTTAGTGGATCTGATGTTTGCCAATTATTATTCCATTCTGATATGTAAACTAAGTTATTAATTGATGAGATAATTCTCTCATCTTGAAATGTTCTATCTCCTAACATTGATCTATGATCTTTACATACCAATTTAAAAAAACCAAGATATGGTCTAAGTAAATTTATTAAATAACTCTCAGATAAAAATCCGTTATTAAATCTTGAATCACTATTTTCAACACTATTAGGCATTGGAAAGTAAATGAAATTTTTAAAAATAAAATTATATTGTTTTGTTGGTTTCCATAATCTGTATAAAATTCTAAATGTTTTTAAAATTCCATTTATGCAAATAGCGAAGTTATCTCCAATTAAGTAACGTTGATATTTTATTAATTTTGGAGAATTAATACTAAATATTATTTGGTTTATAAATCTCACTATATATGATAATGTTCTACGTATATTAAATAAGATAGTTTTTTGGGTTTCTTTTATTGAGAATTTTTTAATAATAAATTTTTTTTCTACATTTTGCGTAATATCATTTGATTTTTTATAAATTTCAATTTCTTTTTTTGCTTTTTTTATTTCTTCTAAATTATGTTTTGTTACAGCTAAAATATTTGCAACATCCTCACCTAGTCTCTCTGTTCTAAAAATATAATTCTTATAACGACTTCTAATTATGGACCTATAACTTATATCATAAAAATTACTTACACTTAATAATATAGATCGACTTATGTCATAAATACTAAAATCAATAATAATAGAATTTTTATTATTTGATAAAATATCATGTAAATGTAAAGAACAAGCATATAAATAATTTTTGAAGTAATTAAGATTTTTTTTCTTAAATTGAAGTCTTTTATTTATATCAAATATTTGAGAAGGATCAGTTAAACTTTCAAATTGAATTTTATTAAATAGTTTCTCATCTAATTCTTTTAATCTTCTTCCTAAGTCATTTTTATTTAAATACTTCTTAACACCTTGCCAACAGGAAATATACTTTCGAGATTTTAAATATATTTTAATTTTTTTTTTGAATATTATTTCTTCAAGGGGAGTGATTAAAATAATTATTGGATCATAATTTGGAGTTGATTCTTTTATTAAATCAAAACTTGATGCAGCTAGACCAATAGTATCTTCCTTAGCAACAATAAATATCGTTTTCATTAAATCATTAATTTAGAATATTCTACAATAATAATATGTAAATTTTTTACAAATTTTTAACTCAATATTTTTTATTTGAAAATCTTTTTGAATAATAATTTAAAGACTATTTTTTTGTAGTTATATTTATTGCATTATAAAGTTTACCTACTTCTCTAATAGCAAATTTTTCATAATTGAAATTAGAAAATAAAATTTCTTTTACTTTATTTCTATAAGACTTGGAAGAGAAGTTTTCTAGATGATAAGCTAACTCTTTTTCTGATTCGTAAAATGAGTAGTTATTAAGAAAATTAAAAGTAAATGATGTTTCCTCATTTGGATGAGTTAAGAAAGGTATTCCATATTGAGCAAATATTAAACATCTTCCAGCATTTGATGAGAATTTTTGAAGATTAAAAATGTCATAATATTGAGTCCCACCGCAAAATATTGCTTTAATGAAATTATTATTAATCAAACTTGATAATGGGTATGAGTTGGGTACCCATCCTAAATCGCAATTTATTAAAAGCTCACTTAAATTAAAATCATTATATTCGATGTAATTAATAGAAATTTTATTTTTTTTATAAAATATTTTATTATTTTTGGATTTTCCTGAAAGACAATTAATAACAACATTATATTTGTTTTTTAAATTGCTTACACTTATTGCTCTTATTAGATTTGCTATATTGCTATTGAAATGTGAAAGGTTTCCTATAAAAAGGATATTAAAAACATCTTTATTACAGTCTAAATTATTTCTTGAGCTTATTATTTTATTATCAAAATTATCTATCAAAGCACAATATACAGTTTTATATCCTCTAGAACTAAAAAACCTTGAAATTCTAGGGGTATCACAAATCAAAAGGTCAGCAAGACTATTATTTTCGATTTGATTTTTTTTTTCGTTATTAAATCTAATCTTAAAAAAATAAAAAATAAAAGTTAATAATCTTTTTATTAATGAAGTATCTGAACAAGCTATCGGAATTTCTAGATGAGGTTTAAACATTATAAATTTAGCCTTTTTATTTTTCGCAATAAGTGTATTTATATTTTTAAATCCTGAATATACAAATACTATATTTGATTCTTTAATTTCATCGTATCCTACAAACTCTACAGAGTAATATTTTTCAAGTAAATTTTTATAAACAAAAAAAGGAATTCTTTGACTACCTATATTTATATCGTATTTTGGTATGGCAATTTTCATTTTCTAATTACTAAAATAAAGGAAATAAAAATTAAATCCTAAAATACTCAATATTAATAATAAAATATAATAGATTTTCGAAATTTCAATAGATGTATTCAAAATATTTTATTTATTTAAGAAAAGGTAGCTTGATAAGATCCTAAACCAATTATCAGATCTTAAAGAACATTTTCTATCTTTATCAGATTTAAAAACTTCTAAGAAGAAGTCATGATTTATTTGAAAAAGTTCTTTGAAGTCATCAGATTTTAAGAATTTTTCAATAGAATCTGAAATCTCATTTTCGAAAATAAATTCAGTAGTGTCAGAGGGTCGAGGAAATTTATTTTTGCAATTTTTAATATGATCAGGAAGATCAGAAAAGCTGTTTCTTAAGTGATATTTGTTTTTACCATTAAAATAAAAATTTTCTCTTTCTAAAAATTTACTTTTATAGACTATTCTTTGATCTAGAAAGGGAATTCTAGTTTCAATACCATTTACTAAGCTTAAAATATCTTCTGTCATTAGCCAATAGGGCATTGGGTGTATGAAAAGTCTAAAATCACAGTAAGATTTTAAATCTTCAGGAGTTTTTGGAAGAGTGAATTCTTCTTTTTTAAAAATATTTTGCCAAGTCAGATCTTGATTAAAAATATTTGTTTTTCTTTCAATTAATTTTTTTATATCCTCCTTAAGAAATTCATCCTTCAAATTTATAAGATCTTTAAAATCAAATAATTTATTTCTTATTAGATTTTCTTTAGTACCTTTATCAATGAGTTGTTTTAAGAAAAAGAAGAAGCCTTGTGTATAACCTCCAAAAATTTCGTCCGAGCCATCACCTGTAAAAAAAACTTTACTATTGTATTGTAAAGCTACTTTTCTTAGAGAATACTGATTTAATGGTTGACATGATCTTAATGGCTGGCCAAAATTAAAAATTATTTCCTTGCATGAATTCAATAATTCCGATGATTCAGTTTTAATAAATTGATGTTGTTTTTTATATTGTTTTATTGTTTGAAAAATGAGAGATTTTTCTTTTTTTGAATTCAAAAGATCTAAAGAAAAAGAAGTAAATTTTAAATTATTTCTAGATAAAACATGAAGTATTATTGAACTGTCAAGACCTCCGCTTAAGGCTATTGAAGAATTTACTTCCTTAGGATATTGAGAAATTATTGCTTCATCGACAACTTCTCTTAATGATTTATCTAAAATTTTCTCATCAGAAAATAGACAAATCTCTTTCTGAATTTCTTTTTTGTCATAATTAAAGTAATAGCAATTTCCAGGTTTTACTAACTCACAGTTATCATAAAAAGAAAAACTATTGGGGTCTTGAAAACCAGTTACTATAAATCTTCTTAAAATGTTTTTATTTAATTTATGGTTATCAAACGTCTCTAGAAGAGCTGGTTGACTGGATGAGAAAAATAATTCATAATTTTTTTTCATAAAAAATAATGGCTTAATGCCGTACTCATCTCTTCCCCAAAAAAAGTTCCCTAATTTGTCACTTATTACATAAGCCCACATACCGCAAGCGATTTTAAAAAATTTTTTTGGACCTAATGTTAAGAATCCTTTAAGGAAAACTTCAACATCGGTTTTACTTGTGAATTGAACCTTATATTTTTTTTCTAATAATTGTCTTATATTTTGATAATTATATAATTCACCGTTGAAAACTAAAACATGGTTTTTATATTGGTAGGGTTGATTTTGATATGAACCAACGTCAACTATTGGTAATCTGGAAAATTTAAAATTATAGTGATTAAATACCAACTCTTTTTTAGGGAGAACTCCCCGATAAGCAATATATTTCTCGAATAAAAAATTTGCTTTTATTTGATCAAATGATGAAGGAGATATAAAAAAACCACACATTTATTTTAATTTTTAGTTCCTATTAAAAAATGACACCTTGAGAAATTTGTACTGCAGTTGAAAAAAATAGATTTTTTGAATAATCCATAAAACAAATATTCAATAATCATATAAGTTTTTACTACAAATTTTTCAAAAAATCTATTAAGGGGTCTTAGAGTAGGGTAAGGATTTGATTCT
The DNA here is from genome assembly GCF_000757845.1 of Prochlorococcus sp. MIT 0604. NCBI lineage: Bacteria > Bacillati > Cyanobacteriota > Cyanophyceae > Synechococcales > Prochlorococcaceae > Prochlorococcus > Prochlorococcus sp. MIT 0604. The sequence continues at coordinate 1,226,585 of NZ_CP007753.1, read as the reverse complement.
ATAGTTACTACATTTATAAAGTTTGCCTTGATAAGGCTATCCTTAAAATATTTTGCAGATTTATAGGATCTATAAACATCTTTCGTTTTTGATAATGTTTTCTTATCTAGATGCGAAAATTTATCTCTGAATTTTGGAGAAATTAATAATGCGATAGATGATAAAAGTCTGTTAATGAAAGAAAAATAATTTTGTATTGATTTTTTTTCTGGAACGATCATTGCGCAAAACAAGCCATTATGATCTAATAACTCATTATGAATTTGAAAACATTTATTTAATTGTTCAATATGCTCTAGTACACCTAAACTAATAATAATATCAAACTCCTTATTAGTATTTTTTGTTTTTTCTAAAATTGTTTTTGGTTCAAATAAATCTGCTATAAAAAATTCTGCCTCTGAAAAATGAAATTTAGCGTTTTTTTTAGCTATTTCAATAGAATTTTTACTGAAATCAATCCCTGTAACTTTACAATTTAATTTTTTACTTAAATAAATTGAAGCTGTTCCTCTTCCACAACCTATTTCAAGAATTCTTAAATTTTTATATGGGTAATTTTTGAAATGGGCTTTTATTTTATTTAATATGAATTCACAATACCTATTGTAAAAATACTGAACTTGGTTATCTAGGTTTTCATCTCTTGATAAAATATCATAATCCCCATTCTTAAGAGAATTAGACCATCGTTTTTCATATATTTCTTTGCCGATATTTATTTCTACTTTATTTTCTTTCAAGATAATAAAAATTTATTAATTAATTGAATTTTATAACCTTTATAATCGAGATTTTGAGATACATAAAAATTCTTATTTTATTGATAAAAAACCTTCAAAGCATGCATATTTTAATATTGATTCAATATCTACAAAGTTAGCTCTTTTTAGCATATCTATATTGCCTTGCCTTGAAAAAGGTTCCAGAATAGATTTTAAGGATCTCTGCTTTTCAAGTATTTCATCTGCAGAGTAGCCTTGTTTCGATTTAAAGTCTTGATAAAAAGAGTTAAAAATGTCTTGAAATCTTGCATCAGAACCTCTAACTTTCTCAAACATAATGAATGCTCCACCCCACATCAATGACTTATAGATTTTCTCGACAACTAATTGTCTCATTGAAGGATGTATAAATTGAATTGTATAGTATGAGATTATTAAATTATTACAATTTTCGCCAATATCAAAGGTAGTAATATCATCATTTATGTATTCAATATTTGTTTCGTAATCCATTAGTTTTGCTTCTTTAATCATATTTGGCTCAATCTCCAAACCTATGATTTGTGCGTCTCTTTTTTTTAAGGTTTTGGCAACTTTGTTTGTCAAAATGCCTGTACTTGATCCAATATGAAGGACCTTCCCATTTTGAGGTACAAAAAATTCTGCCATGCCACAAATTAAATCATGCCCTTCTTTATAAAGAGGTACAGATTTGGATACGTGTTTATTAAATTTAGAGGGTGTATCCCCTCCGAATGACCAAAGTCCTGATTCACTTAAAATGTTATCTCCTGTATTACCCATTATCTTTTTTTTATAGATTACCATAATAAGTCAATGACTTTATAAAGTAAATAAATTATTTTTATTGGAGTTGCTTTACAAGTTTTTGAATAATGAATGTTTCGCATTTATAAAGACTAGTCCAACAAGCCCCTCCAATGTGAGGAGTTATGAAAATTGAATTTAACCCATATCTTTTTTGTAAGTTCCATATTTTTGATTTTTTAATTCCATCTTTACTCTTAAATGGTTCATCCTCTAATACGTCTGTAAAATAACTAGTTAAAAGATTTTTTTTTAAACAAAATTCAATCTCATCTGCTCGGAATATTTCACCACGACTTGTATTAATTAGTTTATATGGAGGCTTAATTGATAAAAGGTTTCTATTAATCAGATTATCGTTGTGTTTTTCATAATTAATATGTATGGATATTATCTGACACTTTAGGAATAAATCATTTATGGATTCACACTTGATTAATTTAGAATTAAAACATGGGATATTCTTTTTATCAAAATAATAAACCTTAAATCCTAATTTAATTAAATATTCACTAACTAAAATTCCTAACCTTCCCATACCTAGTATCCCAACAATAGAATCTTCAAATGTTTTTCTAAAATAATTACTTCTATCAAATATTCCTTCATAAACTGAAATTGCTGAATCTAAAATATTTGATTGTGCTTTTAATATCATCGATAATGCTAAATTAGCGGTGGGTTTTATATCTTTTAGGAAATTTTCTTCTCCAGCCAATGATATTAATTTTATATTTTTCTCTTCCAATAACTCTTTACAAATATGAGTTATACCAGTAGTGGCTGTACAAATTACCTTGAGATTATCAAAATCGGATAAAAACTTTTTGTCTATTTTATATTTAAGTCTTATAAAAAGAATTTCAGCTTTATTTTTGATTTTGGTTTCATTCAATATTTTTTTTTCTTTTTTTGCAATAAAGTTAATAAATTGAGTTGGAAAATTTTCAATTTCACTAATGTAGTAGTTATATTGCATATCTATACTTTTGTATTTTTAATTGTGAACTTTATTTTTTTTAAAAGATCAAGTATTTTTTTTGAACTGTTTCCGTCACCATAAGCATAATTTTCCTTTGGATTTTCTATTAAAAGTCTATTCTCTAAGCCTTCGTATATTGACTCATAACAAATATCAACATCTAATACATTTTCACATTTATATCTAAACTTTTGTCGGCTGCCAATATTTAATGATTTGATCCCAAGAAATGAACTTTCTCTTATCCCTGAAGATGAATTCCCAACAAGGATCTCTGCTCCCTGTATCAAATTAATATACTCGTAACTATTTAAATTTTTTAAGATAATTATTTTATTTTTTAAATTATTAGTATTAGATTTTTCAGGATTTATAGATTCTATTATTTTTTTAATTTCTTTTGATCCAAAATCTGGATTAGGATTAAGGATAACTAAATCAATTATTTTTTCTTCGCAAAAGTCTTTTACTGCCTTTATAACTATTTCAAATTCTTGATGAGATTTATTTGTGTCTGGATGAAAAAGCAAAACTAAATAATTTTTTTCTATGTTAATTTCTACATTATTTTTTAAATTAATTTGGTTGATTTTTGATTTTAAGTCTTTAATATTTTTAGTTTTCTCTATATGATCTAGAGATGGACATCCAATATTAAAAACTCTTTCTTTAGACTCTCCCCATTTAATTAATCTATCTCTAGCGTCTTTAGTGCAGGCCAAGTGATAATCAGCAAGCTGAGTTATTGAATTTCTTACTTTATCGTCAATGCTTCCTGTTGGCTCGCCTCCTTGAAGATGAATTAAAGGAATATTCATAAAGGAACATGAAATTGCAAAACTAATTGTTTCATATCTATCTGCAATAGTTATTGCTATATCTGGATGATATTTATTCAAAATTCTGCTAAAATCTATCATTCCTAATGCGGTTGTTCTTATCATATTTTCTTTTGATTTTTCATGCATAAGGATGCTAATTGACTCATGAATTTCAATACCATCTTTTTTGCATTCATTTATAATACTTCCATACTCTTCGCAAATAGCTCCACATCCGATTATTACAATTGGATCAATATAATCATCTTTAAATGATTCTATTATCAAGCTTTTTACTCTTGAGTAGTTAGCTCTGCTTAGTACAGAAAACATTATTTTTATTTTCATAAAATTTATAGTGCGAAATTATTATTATTTTTCAAAATGTTCAGATTTTAAAATTTCTTTGAAATTTACATCGACTTTTAGTTTTTTACCAATTATATTTTCCAAATTTGCAAATGAAAAGCCGCCATTCGGTTTTCTCATTAATAAATCTTCTCTTCTTAAAATATGTCCCTTAGATAAAGAATTCTTTAAACCAATACTTCTGCCAAAAAAATTTATCATATTTTTTCTTTTTGAAGAAATTTTCTTTTTTTTGTTTTTTGAAATAATATTAAAAGCTTCTCTTGCATAATTAAGATTTTTTAAATCTGATGGATCCAAAGATGATTTTTGGTCAGGTCCAAACATTTTTTTATCAAAAGTTATATGAAACTCATTCATTTTGCATCCGTAAGACCATGAAAAAACAGTTGGCCAGATTTCTCCACTATGATCTGACAAACCGTAATTAATCTTTTTTAATTTAGAACTTTGATCTAACCATGTTTTAAAAGAGTAATCTGCATAATTGCATGGGTATTCACTAATACAATCAAGTATAAAGACTTCTTTTACTACGCTTAAGAATTCTCCTGCTATCTTTAATGCATGAGAATATTCACATAAACCTGTTGATATTATTACGACATCCTTCTTATTTAATTCTTTAATTAAAATATTAATTAATTCGTTATTAAGCAACTCTCCAGAACCTAACTTCCAAATATGATTACCAAGCTTTTTTTGTCTAAAAAAACTTTGTGGTGAAAAAACTGAAAATCCAATCTTAATGTTAATTTTTTTTGCATAATCATAGATATGTGACCACTCAGTTTGATCAAATTCTGTTCTTTCCCAATAATTATATCTTGTTTTATCAAAACCTATAGGAACTCTAAATACTTCATCTTTAGAAGATTCATATCTAGCCCAATGATCTTGAAATTTTACAATATCAATATTATTATTTTTGGCTAAATCCATTAGAGCACAAGCATTGCCTACTGAACCTTCATGACTTAAAGCAATTTCTGCAACAAATAATGATGTATTTTTCATTAATTATTTGTTAGTTATTCTTAATCCTAACATGTTTAAATTAGGCGAATCTCAAATTTATTTTTGTGAGATTAAATTAGATAAATTTAATATATGTAAAAAATAAAAATTTTATATTTTCCAAATTTTTTCATTAATTGGAAGAATGTTTTTAACGTCTACAATTATTGAATGTTTTCTTGTTTTAGATATCCAGTACGAAATATCTTTTGATTTAAATTCATTATGTGCAACAGCAACTATTATGATGTCATACTTCGAATTAAAATCATATTCTTTGGTAACCTTAATATTATAATACTCCTTAATAAGCAAATGATTTGCTATTGGCTCATATAAATCAATATTACATCCATATTCTTCCAAAGTTTTATATATGTCATATACTTTAGAATTTCTTATATCAGGACAATTTGCTTTATAAGTGAAACCCATTATTAAAACATTGATTTCAGATAATAGTTTGGGTTTGGATTTTATATATTTTTTGATTGTAGTGTTTGCAATCCAATCACCCATTGAGTCATTAATTCTTCTGCCAGCTAAAATTACTTCAGGATGATAACCAGAAAGTTCTGCCTTATATGTTAAGTAATAGGGATCTACGCCAATGCAATGACCACCCACCAGCCCCGGTTGATATTTTGTAAAATTCCATTTTGAATTTGCTGCATCAAGAACTTCAGATGTATCTATGTCAAGTTTTTCAAAAATCATAGATAACTCATTTACGAGTGCAATATTTAAATCTCTTTGAACATTTTCAACAACTTTTGAAGCCTCTGCAACTTTAATTGAATTTGCTTTATATACCTCAGCCTCAATAATTAATGAATATAAATTATAAATCAAATCTAAACTTTCTGGATCACTAGCGCTGACAATTTTGCTGATATCTTTTAATGTATGTTCTTTATCTCCAGGATTTACTCTCTCAGGACTATAAGCAATTGAAATTTCCTCATGAAATTTTAAATTTGTAATTTCCAATAAAATTGGTAAACAAACCTCTTCTGTTGCTCCTGGATAAACAGTACTTTCATAAATAACAATTTTTTTAAAATTGCTCTCTTTACTTTTTAATATTTGCTCAGCAACCAATCTAGTAGCATTTTCTAATAGATTTAAATCTGGTTTATTGCATTTATCAACTGGTGTAGGCACTGCAACAATATAAATGTCACAATCTAATAATTTATCAAGAGAATTAGAAAATTCTAAATTCTTTAATTTATTAAAGTCTATATTATTAATCTCATTTGTTGTATCTATACCTTTACTCAATTCTTCTAGTCTTTTCTTTGATTTATCAAAGCCAATAATAATGCTTCTAGAGTTATTAACATTATCTAGTTCTTTTGCAAGATTTACAGTTAAAGGGCAACCAACATAACCTTGACCTATGATAGCGATCTTGCAATCAAATAAATTTGGTATTAATTTCGAATTCATCAATGCGATTTTTGCACCTTTTATATTAGCACTAGCATAAGAATTTTTATTAATGTTATTTATAATTATTTTGTTAATTATTTTTTAAATTTTAGATTATAAATTTAAAATTTTTTTATCAATTTCCTTTATAGAGCTATTAGTTATTTCTATTATACGATCACAATATTTCAGAGTTGAATATTTATGTGAAATGATTATCATAGTTATTTTTTTATCAAGTTTTTCAATTTCTGATATTATTTTTTCTTCAGTAAAGGGATCTAATGCATTGGTTGCTTCATCTAAAATTAGCACTAGCGGTTTTTTATAAAGAGCTCTTGCTATTCCAATTCTTTGCTTTTGTCCGCCACTTAATCTAATACCTTTTTCCCCTACTAATCTTTTTACCCCATCTACTGACGAGCTAATGACATCATCTAACATAGATGACTTAATACAATCTTTTAATAATTTTTGGTTGATTGATGAGAAATTTAATCCAAAAGCAATATTTTCAGCAATTGAAAAGTCAGCTAGAAATATTTCTTGTGGAACTAATGATATGCTATTCCTCCAAGAATATAATTCAGAAGTATTCTTTGAATTATTCAAATCTTTACCATCTAAAATAATTCGACCTTCTGTTGGAACAATTAAACCAGTGAGAAGATTTATAAATGTACTTTTACCTGAGCCTGTTTTCCCAACTATTCCAATCCTTTCACCTGAATTTATAGTGAGATTTATATTTTTTAAAACATTATTTCTCGAATTACTATATTTAAAAAAAACTGAATTGAATTTTATTTGTTGAAAAGATTTTAATGAATTATTTTTAATTTCATATTTAAATTTTTGAGTAGATTTTTCTAGAAGGTTTAGTAGTTTGTTTAAAGTTTCGTAATTACCTAAGATTGAAATATAACTGTTCATAAATAATTGCGTAGAAGGTAGTAATCTTTGAAGTCCAAGAACTATTACTCCAATTAAAACAATTGCATTTCCAGAATCATTGGATGAACTATTAATTACTAGATAACAACTTATCGTTGATAGACTAATTAATGCAGTAGCTTCAACTATAAATTTTGAAAAATTATTTAAAGATCTATTCTCCGCCAGTATATCTTTTTGATCTCTAATTAGTTTTTTTACAATATTTAAATAATTTAATTGATAATTACTTAAAATAATTTCTCTTATTGAGAATGTAGTTTCTTGAACTGTTTTTATCTGTTTATTGGCAAGTTCAGCTATAGATTTACTATTTATTCTTACTCTTTTTCTAGAAGCAAAAACAACTGCAATATAGGTTGAAGCAACTATAAATAAAATTAAAAAAGTAATATATTTATTTACCAAGAAAAGAAGTATAAGTATGCTTGAAATTAAAAAAATTGAAGTAATAAAATTTAAAATATTGTTGGAAACTATTATTGCGTAATCAATGTATGATCCAATAACTGTTACTATTTCGCTGCTATTATAGTCCTGATGTTCGGAAAAAGATTTATTTAAATAATTTTCATAGCATTTAATTCCTAACTCCGAACCAATTCTCGAAGATACTTTATTATTAAAATATAAATTTAATATTCTTACAATAAGAGAAATTATAATTATGAAAATAAAAAAACAAGTAACTGTAAGAATAAATTTATTTGTACTATTTGGGAACAAATTGAAGTCAAAATAATCTGAAAAAATTAAAAACTTTTCATTTTTATTATTGGTTATTATTGATAGAAAAGGTATTAATGAGGCTAATGATAAAAACTCTGTAAGTGCTGTGATTATATTGAGTAATACTAATAAAAGGAATTGTTTTTTTAATTTATTACTTAATTTGAACCAAATTCTTAATGGCAATAATCTTTTTAAGTCTGGAAGAAGTTGCAATTAAAAAAAATATATAAACTTTCTATACAATAATCCATCAAAGACAAATTTTTTAACTTTATTATGAAAAATTTTGCGATCATGCAAAAATAACTTGTTTATAAAAAGATAAAAAATATATTTTCTAAGATAATGAGAACTAGTCGTTAATGCATTTTTTAGAAAAATAAGAACCAATATTGAATTTAGTATTATTCGTTATTGATTTTGCCTTTGAATCAGAATATTCTTCTTTTAATGCTAACCTAAAATCGAATGATACCATAGTCTTATTTGTACTATTTACTTCTGATCCATGTAAGCAGTCAATATGATTAAAAGAAAATAAATATCCATATGGACATTCCAAAAAAATATAATTATCACTTTTTGGATTTAGTTGTGTTTTTAGAGAAGCCTCTCCTATGTAGTTCTCTAATCCCAAATTAAAATTTATTTCATAATCTTGGTGATTATAATTTGAATCTTTATGGAATTCTCCAACGAATTTATTACCTGGTAGTCCTAACCTAAAGGTAGGAATTAGTTGATAATGAAATGGTAGGGTAATAAGATCTGAAACTTCATTAGCTATAAAATCATCAAAAATAAATTTAAAATGTTTATTAAAGTTTGCATAAAAAACTTTGTGAGCAAGTGTTGATTGATCATTATATTTATTAAATGTCTTGTATTCTCCTAACCATTCATGTATTGAGTAGAGTGGTACACCAAAAAGTTCCTCTAATATTTTTTTAAATGGATATTTTTTTGTTGAATACTTAAACTTTTTACCATGTAATTCTAATCTTAATTTACTTGCTTTAGACATTACTCAAGTTTATCTTGAAATTTTAATTGGAAGATATTGTATTATACTTATTAATTTCAAAAAAGGTAATTTATTCATAATTAGGATAGATGTACCTATATTTCACCAGACATAATAATGGAAGAAAAATCTCTTTTACGTTACTTAAAAATAACTATAAAGAATTTAATGCCTCCTATAATTACTAAATTAATATTATTCATAAAAAATAGAGATTATCTTACCCCAAAATTCACTTATTCAGGTAAGTTCCAATCCCTTAATGATGCTTTTAGAAAAACTAATCAAAATTCTTACTACCTAAATAATAAATACGATTCTAAAATCGCAGAAACTACCTGTAAAAAATTATCAAATTATGAATTTCTAGATGATTATATATGTAATGAGAGTCTAGGTTGTCATGAAAGGAGAGGATTTTTATTATTGCTTTGTATGTCTTTCTGTAAAAATTCAGAAAAAGCGTTAAATATTATTGATTATGGAGGAGCAACTAATCCTCAATATATTCACTTAACTGAAGAAAAAAGGTTAAAAAATAATTTTTTCATTATAGATAGAGAAAACCTTATAAAAAAAATAAAAGGAATTTTAAGTAATGAAAAAATGCTAATTCCTGAAAATATATATTTTTTTAGTGATAAAAACTTTTCGAAAAATATAAAAAATGTTCCAATAGATATCGTTTTTTTTGGTTCATGCATTCAATATATAAATAATCTAAATGAACACTTGTCCACTTTCTCAAAATCAGGATGTAAATATTTTGTATTCTCTGATAGTGTATTCACAAATTTTAGTAATAATTTTTACGTTCTTCAAAATAATATGAAAAATACAACTTTCCCAAATAAGTGGCATTCGAAGACTATTTTTAATGATTTTATGAATAATTTGGGGTATGAATTAGTCGCAAATTGGAAAATATTTTCTAAAAATAAACATGATTTTTTAGAAAAAAAATGTTTTGATCATCAAACGTTAATTTATAGGAAAATTAATTAACATTTAATAGCTATTAATTAACTTGCATATCTTAAGAGCATCATTTTCGGTTACTTTATGGTGCAATGGTATTACTAAATATTTGTCTTCTATGTAGTCCATTTTCGGTAAGTCATTTTGTTTACTTCCAAATACACTATATCTATCATTTCTATAATGAACTTGGGCGCTCTCTACGCCATTATTTCTTAGCATTTTCATTAGTGTTATCCTGTCATCATTAACAATTAACGTGCATATCCATGGGCAAACATCAGTCCCATCTTTAGCTGGATAATCAATTACTTTAATTTTTTTGTTTTTAATTCCATTGGAATATATATTTAGAAGTTTTTTTCTTTGAGCTTTCAAACTTGAAAGATGTTTCAAACCTGTCAAGCCTAAAGAAGCTCCTATATCAGTCATTTGATATTTATAACCTAATTCATATATATCATTCTCCCATGTCCCTTTTTGCTTCTCAGCCCTATCAATGCCAAACCATCTTATTCTCTTAGCTTTTTCAAGAAATTTATTGTCTTTCATTACTAACATTCCTCCATCAGCCGTAGTAATGGTTTTAATAGCCTGAAAGGAAAAAATAACAAAATCAGCAATATCACTAGTAAATTTATTTTGATATTTAAGTCCTATGGATTGGGCGGCATCAGATATAAGCTTCAAATTATATTTTTTTGCTATGAGGGATAGTTTTTCGTAATCTGCAGGAATGCCACCATAATCAACAGCGACAATAGCTTTGGTTTTACTTGTTATTCTATGTTCAACATCATTAGGATCAATATTAAGAGTTAGTGGATCGATATCTGCAAAAACAGGTTTAGCTCCTTGATAAAGTATTGGCAAATTAGTAGCTGTGCAAGTGAAAACTGGAGTTATTACTTCATCTCCAGGACCAACATCAGAAAGAATATATGCCAAATGTAGCGCATCAGTTCCACTGCCAGTAGCTATTAATTCTTTATTATTAGTTAGTTTATCTTTAAATGCTTTCTCAAAATAATCAACTTTAGGTCCTTGCCCAATCCACCTAGTCTCTAAAGAAGAATTAATAGAGTTTTTTGCATCAGGGGAAATAAATGGATAAAAAAGAGGTATTCCCTGTTCGAGTTCCATTAAAGGATATTCATTCATAGAACTTGATTTAATTTCCATTTAAATAAACTTTTTGATATATTTTATGATTAATATTTATAAGTCGTTAATAATTTATATAGTTTAGAGATATTTTTTATCAACTGGCCAAGACTTAATGGTTCTACCTTCCGAATCATAATTTTCCATAAATTTTATACTTGGATAATTTTTTAAAAGCTTTTTCTTCATATTTTGATAAGACGCATGATTATAAGTCTCTCCAACCTTTCTCATGCCATGAGAAGCTATGCAGCAATCAATTATTGCAAATTTAGTTTTATATTTTTTTATCATTTCAAACCATATCAAATCATATCCAAATCCTTGTGGTGAATCTTCTAGGTATAATGGAATTTTTGTTAATAAATCGTTCCTAATAATAAATAATGGCCCAATTTCAACAAAATTGGTGAATCTAAATTTTAAATTTGGAATTTGTCTTGTAATAGGATGACCTGCTTCGCCTAGTAAACTTCTTGATGGCTGCGCTAGGCAAATATTATTAGTTACCATTATGTCGATCATTACGTCCAAAATATTTTTATTTACGATGAAATCATCGTCAGTAATTACAAAATAATCATATTTTTTGTCTTGTTTTATATATTCAATCATTTCGCTTATAATTTTAAACTTTGGTGTGGGGCTAATGTAGCAACAAAAAGCTTTATTTCGAGTTTTGCATTTCCCCAATTGAACCCAATAGCTGTCAACATTATGGTATTTGGTTTCTGAAAGTCTTTTATATAAATGTTTGAAATAATTTTTTTTATATTGAAGAAATACCCCAATTACAGCTATATTTAGATTTTTTTTGTTTTTTATTGGATAATTAATTTTATTTCTATTAACAAAAAAGCGATCAATTTTACCGAAAATTTTATAAAGTCTGGAAGAAATATATAGAGGAATTTTATTATATAAATAACATAATAAATTATTTTTACTATTAAAAAATAATCTAAATAAACGCATAATCAATTTGCCATAAAAAGATAATATGATGACTTGTTTTGAATTTTTAAATGTTTTTTATCTTAATACTTTACTTCAGAAGATTAACTTTTAAAAAGTATAATTTACAGGAAATATTAATTTTATGAAAGATAAAAAAGATCATATAAATAGAAAAGGGATAATTCTCGCAGGAGGTACTGGTTCGAGATTAGCTCCTTTGACTATATCGGTAAGTAAACAACTAATTCCTATTTATGATAAGCCAATGATTTACTACCCGATAAGTACTTTGATGATGGCTGGGATTAGAGAAATTTTAATTATATGTTCTGAGTACGATTTAGAATCTTTTAAAAAATTATTAAATGATGGTAAGCAATGGGGAATAAAATTTGAATATGCAGTTCAAAAAAAACCAGAAGGAATTGCTCAAGCATTTTTGATTGCTGAAGAATTTTTAAATGGAAATCCCTGTGCCTTGATACTTGGAGATAATCTTTTGTATGGAAGTGATTTAATAAATCAACTTATTATGGTTAATAAAAATTTATCAAATGCTACTATTTTTGGTTATCAAGTAAAAGATCCTGAAAGGTACGGAGTTATAAACTTCAATGAAAATAAACATGTCTTAAGTATTCAAGAAAAACCTTCTAACCCCGAAAGTCATTATGCAGTTACGGGATTATATTTTTATACCAATAAAGTCGTTGATTACGCTAAAACTTTAAAACTTTCTTCAAGAGGCGAGTTCGAAATTACAGATATAAATAATTTGTATTTAAAAGAAAATAATTTAAACGTTCAAATACTTGGAAGAGGAATTGCTTGGTTTGATACAGGAACCTTTGATTCATTACAAGAGGCTAATATTTTCATTAAAACAATAGAAAATAGACAGGGATTAAAAGTAGGATCTCCTGAAGAAATTTCATGGAGATTTGGATGGATAGATGATAAACAATTATTACATCTAGGAAATAAATTAAAAAAAAGTAGTTATGGCGAATATCTGATAGAGTTACTAAAAGAATAAAAATTTAAATTTTTTATAATATTAAATTTAAATAAAAACTTTAGTCAAATTATTCTTTTCAATGGATTCTTTATTTGATGAATTAATTGATTCAGAATCAATTAATAAGAACATATTGATCACTGGCGGAGCTGGCTTTATAGGTACTAATTTAATCATTAAGCTATTAAAAAATACAAATTACACTATTTATAATCTGGATTATGTTGGTTTTGGCAGTAATTATGAGTCAATAAAGTTGCTTGATAAGAAATATCCTAATTACTTTCATTTGAATGTTGATTTATACAATAATAAATTGGTAGAGGAAGCAATTGAGATTTCTAAACCGGAAATAATAATTCATTTAGCGGCTGAGAGTCATGTGGACAGGTCAATTGATAATCCCAGATTATTTATAGAGAAGAATATAATAGGGACTTTTAATTTATTAGAATCTAGTTTTAAATATTGGGAAAACTTACCTGAAAAAAGAAAAGGGCGATTTCATTTCCATCATGTAAGCACTGATGAGGTTTACGGAAGTTTAAATAGTACAGGTAAATTTTCTGAGAAATCAAAATATGCTCCTAATAGTCCTTATTCTGCAAGTAAAGCATCTTCAGATCATATAGTTATGTCTTGGTTTAAGACATTTGGCCTCCCAGTAACTATTTCAAATTGTAGTAATAACTATGGTCCATACCAATTCCCAGAGAAATTAATTCCCTCTACAATAATAAAAGCTTTAAATAAAGAGAGTATTCCAATATATGGGGAGGGAAAGAATATAAGAGACTGGTTATTTGTCGAAGATCATGTGGATTCAATCTTGATGATAATTTTTAAAGGAAAATTAGGATTTTCTTATTGTATTGGTGGTAATTCAGAATTAGATAATTTACAATTGGTTTATAAATTGTGCGATATGTTAGATGAAATCAAACCTTCTTACATTTCATACAGAGAACTAATTATCTTTGTTGAAGATAGACCAGGACATGATAAGCGATATGCTCTAGATACATCTCTTGCTAAAAAAGAACTTAATTGGGAACCAAGATTTAATCTGGATCAAGGTTTATTGAATACTGTTAAATGGTATTTGAGTAACCAAGATTGGGTTAAAAATACAATGGAGAGATCTCATTACAAAGGGGTTAGACAAGGACTTTAGAAAACTCTATATTATAAATATTCAAGAAAAGCTAAATTATGAATAATAATAGCCCTTTGAGAAACTATGGTGACAATCTTTTAAGGGCAATTTATTCAATTGATCAGAAAAATATTGACATATTAATTGAGAAATTCCTAATGAAAATTAATGGTGATGGGGAAGTCCATCTTCTTGGTAATGGAGGAAGTGCTGCAAATGCTCATCATATTGTAGGTGACTTTTCTAAGACATTTGCTATTTTAAATAAGAATTTACGGATGAATTGCTTATCAGATAATGGTTGTTACATAACTGCTGTCTCAAACGATATAGACTATTCATCAGTTTATGAGCTGCTTATAAATACTAGAATTCAAAAGAATGATTTAATAATTTTTCTATCAGGTAGCGGAAACTCAATGAATTTAGTTAAAGCTGCGAGGAAAGCCATGAATTATGGAATCAACACCGTCTCAATTACTGGATATTCTGGAGGTGCTTTGAAAAATATAGTTGACTTATCCATTCATATTAATGTTGAAGATATGGAAATGGCTGAGGATTCTCAATTGATTTTATTTCACTATATAAAACAAATATTAATTAATAAATTAAGTAATGAAGAAATTAGCATGCCTAAAGAACAAAAAAGAAATTGCGATGATTTAATAGCATGATTTATATTGCAAAGTGCCCTTATAGAATTTCTTTATTAGGTGGAGGTTCTGACTTGGATTGGTTCGTTAAAGATAATGGGCTTGGACTAAGTTTAGGTTTTGCAATTGAAAGTTACTCAAGGGTTATCTTAAGTTTCAGAAACCCAAAAATAAAAAAAGGATTACTAAACTATAGTTCTAGAGAAGAATACTCAGATTTAGAATCAATTTCACATCCAATTATAAGATCTGTTTTTAAAAAACTTAATTTTACTAAACCCGTTGAGCTTGCATCCTTTGGAGAAATTATTATCGGTACTGGCTTAGCAAGCTCTTCTTCTTTTACGGTTGCCTTATTAAAGGCTGGTTCAAAATTAAATGGCAAAGAATTAAATAATACTCAAATAGCAAAAATTGCTTGCGAAATAGAAATTGAAGATTTGGGATTACCTATTGGAAGACAAGATCAATACTTGTGTGCTCTTGGAGGAATAAATATGTTGAGTTTTAAACCTAAAGGAGAAGTAAACATTATAACCTCAAAAAAAGTTGAATCTGTAGTAAAAACTTTTACCGAAAATTTATATTTAATTAATACATTCATCTCTAGATCAGCTTCTGTTACTCTTCAAAAAATTAAAGAATCTAAGGATTCTTTTTCTGAGATACTTGAAATCCAAAAAATTTGTAAAAAGTTTTTTGAAATTTCTGAAACTCTTGAAGAAACACAATTAGTAGATTTGTTAGAAGAATTAATCATAGAATCTTGGAATAGAAAAAAAAGATTGGATAGAGTTCTAAATCCTGAATTAATTTCTATAGAGCAAGAAATTAATAATTTAGGCTTCAAAACTTTAAAATTGCTTGGAGCGGGAGGAGGAGGATATTTCCTCGTTAAATATGATGGCGTCAACCTTGCACAAAAAGAGAGTCAACTGCGAAGTAAGAATCTTTCATTATCAAAAGTAAATTTAAGTAAAAAAGGATGTGATATATGGGATATTTAAAGGATAAAAAAAATTTCATTAATCAAGCGGTAATAACATTAGGAGGAAGGGGCTCAAGATTATCAACTATTAGTAATGGCATTCCAAAACCACTAATTCCAATTGAAGGCAAAAGTACTCTTGAAAGAAGTATTTCTGTTTTATCTAGAGATGGAATAGATAACTTTATCTTTTTGACTTGTTATAAATCAGAATTATTTGAGAATTTTAAAATTTTTTTAGAAGAAAAATATAGTTCATCTATACTTATATTCAAAGAAGAAAATCCTCGAGGAGAGGCAGGAAGTTTAATTGATATTCTTGATAAGTTGCATGAACAATTTATCTTCTTAAATGGCGACATAATTTTTGATATAGATATAGGTAGGCTATGTGAATTTCATAGAAATAATGATTCAGAAATTACTATTGTGACCCATCTTACAAATCATTCATATGATTCAGATTGTATAATTGAATCCCCAAATGGATCTATTTTTGATTTTAAATTTAAAACAGAAAAATCAAATGATGATAGTTTCTATTTAGGAAATGCAGGGATTGCAATTGTAAATAAGAATAATATTAAAAATAGTTTATTCGATGATAAAAATAAATTAATTAGTTTTTTCAAAGATATTGCAATAAAAAATCACCTAAAGGGATCTCGAGTTTTTTCATATAATACTTCAGAATATTTAAAGGATATGGGAACACCAAAAAGATTTTCGGAAGTTCAAAAAGATATTTCTAATAATGTTGTTGAAAAATTCTCATACAAGAAAAAACAAAAAGTGCTTTTTATTGATAGAGATAATACTATTTTGAGATGTCTTAATAATAAATATATAAACACTTCTAAAGATATTAAATTACTTAGTCGAAGAATTAAGAAAATAGCTTTAATAGCAAGAGATTATAATTTTGTTTTAATTATTTCTAATCAACCCCAAGTATCTAGAGGAGATATTAGTTGTCAGGATGTAATAAATTTAAATGGTCAAATAATAAATCTTTGTTTGAAAGAGTCACTAAAAATCTCTGGATTTTATTTTTGTCCGCATCATCCACATGCTGGATTTACTGATGAAATAAAGGCATTTAAAATGCTTTGCTTTTGTAGGAAGCCAATGCCAGGTATGTTTCTTGAAGCAGCTTTTAAGAGAAATATAGATTTTAAAAATTCTATTATGATTGGTGATTCTTGGAGGGATGAAGAAGCCTCAAAATCCCTTAATATGAAATTTTTGAATATTACATCTTTAGATTAATCTTCTAATTGCTAATAATATATTTTTTTTAAAAATAATCCTGAGGATATTAGGAAAAATTCCAATAATTAAAATTACTATAATAAAAAAATATTTTAAGCTATATTTAATTCTTATTTTTATTTGAAAAAGTGCATTCTCTTTATCTTTTTTAAATGAATTAGAGTCATTGTATTTTGTTATTGGCTCGCCAATGCATTCCCAATTTAAATCTCTTGATAAAAAAAGTCTTAGCCATAATTCAAAATCCTCGGCTCTTGTCAAATTCTCAGAATATTCCAAATATAGAACTTTCCTATTTATGCAAATAGATGGATGCGCTATTGGATTTGTTCCAAGCATTGTACTGATAATTAGAGAAATATTATTTTTGGGATACTTTAAGACTTTATTATTTTGATTCATCATATATCCTGAACTTATGTCTAGATTTTTTGATTCCATTAAGTTAAGTTGATCTACTAAACGTCTAGCTAATAAACGATCATCAGTATCTAGCCTAATGATATACTTAGAAACTGAATTTTTTATCCCATAGTTGAGGCATGAAGAAAAACCTCTCCCTTCATCATTAATTAAGATTAAAGGTTTTAATCCACACTTTGTATTGAAAATTTCTATTAGGTATTTTGCTTTTTCAGATTCTGATTTTTCAAAAACTATTAATGGTTTCACTACATATTTTTTATTTATAATTGTAGACATTTCGCAACAGTGATCTAAAAATTCTTCAAGGTAAATTAATTCTTCTTTAAAGGTTGAGCTTAAAATAATTGCATCGATTTTTTCCATATCTTTGAACTTATATAAATTTTTTATGATCTGAAATTATTTCTTTAATAGCTTTCAAAACTGCTTTTTCTGAAGAGAGACTTGCTTTCCACCCGTAATCATTAGCTTTAGTAGTATCGTAGAAAAATTTGGGGACATCTCCAAGCCATCCTTTGTTCTCAGAACCATATTTTATTTTAGCGTTTGGCTTGTAGTATTTCACAACTTTTTCTGCTATCCAACTTACTTTAACTGAGTCATTATTTGGCCCCAAATTAAAAATAGGGTTGTCATTAATTCTAAGATTTGTATCTGATAAATAGATCATTGCTTTAATAAGATCTGATACATGTAAGTATGATTTTTCTTGGTATCCATTCCCTAACACATTAAGACAATTTTCGTCCTTATCAAGTTTTTTCAAGAAATCCTTAATTACTCCATGTGTTGCAGGGCAGCCAACAACATTTGGGAATCTAAAAACTCTTAAGTTGTTTAAAAAATTTTCATAAGCTGCAAAGCATAACGCCTCTGATGCTAATTTCATGGCACCATAATTTGATAATGGCATTAAAGGACCTTCATTCTCACTAATAATTTTTGATTTGTGATCACCGAAAATGGCTGAACTAGAGGCAAAATAAAAGTTTTTTATTTTAAATATTTTGCAAGCTTCTAAACTATTGAAAGTAGTTAAAAAAGTGTCTTTAAAATCTACTTCGATATTCTTTACTCCAGAAGGTATATTTGAGTTTGCAGCTAGATGCCATACATTATTTATAACTTTATTTGAACCAATAGCTTTCTCAAAGGCATTTAGAGCTTCTGTTTTTATATCTAAATTACTTTCTATAATTTGTATTTTATTTGATAAATATGTACTTTTAACTTTAGTATTTATGCTATTCGAAAAATTATCCAAAATTACTACTTCTTCGTTCATTTTTATTAGTGCTTTTGCCAGATTTATCCCTATGAAACCTAAACCTCCAGTAATTATATGTTTCATTTTTTAAAAGTTATATAATCTATTTTATCAATATTTGGTATACAAAAAGTCCTAATATTAATTAATTCTTGCCTTATAAATTTATTTTTTTAAAAATGTAATCTAATGTTCTTCTTGATATTTTATGTTCATAATTATTTTCATCGATATATATTTCAAAGTTACCATATCCAAAATATTTAACTATTTTTTTTACATCTTTCTCATAAAGTTTGTATCTTTCTCCATTAAATCTAACACTATCATGCTTGTTAAATATTTGAGTAAAGTATTTATTTTTAGTGGTGGTAGAACTTAATAAATATAAATCTAAATAATTAAATTCTTTATAAAATGATGGATCAATCTGTTCAAAAAAAACCTTTGAATTTCCAATATCACTATTCTGCAAACTTAATGGTAAGGATCCTGCTACAGAAAAACTAAATTGAATATTTTCGTTTGTAGCTGAAGATAACATAGTCACCCATCCTCCCGAAGAAATTCCTACCATTGAAATATTTTCAAAATCAAAATAATTTTTTGCATAATCAGTAAGCGCTTCAATAGGCTCTAAAAAGTATCTAATAAAATGGCTTTTATAAGTTTGATCTAGAAATTTTAATTTAAAAGTTTTGTCTAACTTTATAATTCCAATATTTTTTACATATACTTCGGGTCTATTATTTATTCCTTGCAATGGTAAAGAAAGTGCAAAAACATCAAACCCTTTTTTAAGAAAATAATTTATTTCCTTTTTACTATTACTGAAATTCCCAAGTTCTTTTTTAGAATAATAGTTACCTCTATTACCTTCATGAATTATTATTAATTTATTTTTCTTATTTAGTGGTTTAAAGTGATATGAAATTGAGTTTATGCCTGATTCCATTTCATAAATTAATTTATCGATCCTATCTAAATTATTTAAACCATTAAAGACTTTATCTTTTATATTTTTTTCAATTTTTAAATTCTTAAGATCTATAAGTTTCTTTTCTCCATAAATAAAATTTTTGAGTTTTTCTCTTTTAACTTCAAGATCATAAACGTTTTTAATTGTAATTATTTTTGTTGCATTAAAAGATCTTTTTTCATTTATGGTTAAATCAAA
The DNA here is from genome assembly GCF_000757845.1 of Prochlorococcus sp. MIT 0604. Taxonomy (NCBI): domain Bacteria; kingdom Bacillati; phylum Cyanobacteriota; class Cyanophyceae; order Synechococcales; family Prochlorococcaceae; genus Prochlorococcus; species Prochlorococcus sp. MIT 0604. The sequence continues at coordinate 1,206,640 of NZ_CP007753.1, read as the reverse complement.
AGTTGGCTTTTTTTTGATTTTGTAATAAAGTTCTTTTAAATTATCATAATAAGGTGATGGTCGATATCTAATAAATAAATAAGAAAAATAAAACCATAAATAACTTAAAAATAAATATATAAAGAATCTAATAATAGCTTTTTTAAATTTAATTTTCATCAATTTATTTGTATAAATATTGTTTATTATCAAGTTTATTTATTTTTTCATTAATATACTCTAATGATTGATTAGATAATTTATGCCCTTTATGCGAACTATCTAGATAAATAAAGAATTCACCTTTATCGCTAATCTCTTCTATTCTCTTCATCAAATCATTTTGGTAAAGAAGATATCTTTCACCTCCAAAACAACAGCTATCATACTTATTAAAAATTTGAGTATTAGACCTTTTTTTTAAATTTCCAATAGAACCAAGAATATATAAGTCAAAATAATTAAATTTTTTGTAAAATTTAGGATTATGATTTTCATAATCTAAGAAATCATATGTTCTTAAAAAAATAGGTAAGGAAGCTGCAACTGGAAAACTATAATCAATTCTTTCATCAATAGCTGCTGACAAAATTGTAGTCCAACCACCTCCTGAAATCCCAGTCATAGATATACTTTTATATTCATTTGTTGATGTGAGATGATTTAAAAATGCATTAACTGGCTCAACAAAATACCTAAGATTACTTTTTGAACCTTTTTCAGGCAAATATTCAATTTTCCAATGTGAATCGAGAGTAATATAACCAATGTTTTCAACATAAACTCTTGGCTTAGAATTCATCCCCAATAAAGGCATGCTCATTCCTAACACTTCATAACCTTTATTTAAAAAAAATTGTATTTGATTTTTACTTTTAATAAAATCCCCAGCATGACCCTGATGATAAATTATTAACTTGTTGATTCTATTTTTATATGGTAAAAAATGATAACCTAAAGAATTAATATTATTGTCATTAGTAAATATAAATTGATCTATTCGATTAAGATTTTTAAGATCTTTGTATCTTGAGTCATTTTTATTTCTTATTAAAGTTATTTCTTTTTTGCCTTTTAATAAAAAATTAATAAGTTCTTTTCTTTTTCGATTAAGGTCTGATTTTTTTTTAATAGATGCTAAATTATCAAACTTATTTTTTTTAAATAAATCTTTAGTTGGCTGGTCAATAAGATCTTTTGTTTTTAATTTATTGTTCCTCCAAATTGAATGCGTAATAAATGAAGAAGGAATAATTTTAGAGATTAAGACAAAAAGTATTAAATTTGCGAACAAAAAAAATATGGCAAAGTATTTAAACTCTTTTATTAAATATTTAAATTTTATTTTCAACTTTTATTGATACTTAACTATTTAAATTTTATTATCAATTTTTTTATAAATGCAAATTTTCTAAAAAGCTTTATTTTTTAATATAAATTTTGCTATTTCAAAATCAACTTCCTCATTAATATTACAGTGAATTGAAGCATTCTCAGCTAAAGCTAATGGGTTATTTCCTATGAATGAAAGATTATTTAATAGATCCTTTATTGAAATTATATAAAAACTTCCTGAAATAACATAATATGCTTCTTTTTTCTCATTATCAACATTATCTTGCTTTTCAATATCCAATAAATCTAAATATCTTAGATTATTAATCTTTCCTATTTTCGAGGGATGGAAGAAATTACATTTAACAACTGATAATGCAGAGCTTGATGAAATGTTCTTTTCAAATAAATCTTTAAGCTCTAAAAAAAATGATTTTTCTCTAAAAGGTGTAGTTGGTTGTAGAATTACTAAATTAGCTTCTTTATCTATTTTTTGACTTTCAATAAAATCTATAACTGTATCTAACATTGAAGTTGAGTCTTTTGCAAATTCTTCAGATCTATCGTGAATATTAATGCCATAATCACTTGCAATAGAATTTATTTTTGGAGAATCTGATGAAACAAATATTTCTGATTTGTGAGCAACTTTAAGAGCAAACTCTATTGAATAAGATATAAGAGGTTTATCATCTAATAGTTTAATATTTTTGTCTTTTATTCTTTTAGATCCTCCTCTAGCAGGAATAAAATAAATGTATTTTTTCAATTTGTTAAAACCATCAAGAGTTAGGATAACATAATTCAATCTTTTAATTTATTTAAATTTATAAGTTAGTTTTAAAAGTGATAATTTAAAAGTTTTTTAAAAAAGCTGTACCATTAGTAAATTTTATTTATAACCTATATTTTTAAAAATAAACTTTTTATTCTATGATTTTAAATTAATATAATTAATAATATTTGATAGCTAATAATTAAGATATGCATTTTTTATACTTACATACTTCATTGAAAAGTTGTGGACCAACATCACAACTTTTGTCAATATTATCTTCACATCCAGAAAGTAGCAAAATTTATATTTTCTTTTTAAGAAAGAAAAATAATCAAAATAAAATAATTAGTAAATCTAATATTAAAATAATTACTTCTTACTATCAATTATTCAAAATATTAATAAATTTTCCATCAAAATTAATTATTCATTCCTCGGGTTTCTTACCAGATATATTATTGTCAGTTTTACACAAAATATTTTTTATAAAAGTAGTTCCCGTAACAACTTTGAGGAATATCCCTTGGCAAGATTATCCCCTTATTTTTGGGTTAAAGGGTTATTTATTTTCTTTCTTACATATATTATTTATTAATCAATTTAATATAATTTGTTGTTCTAGAAGTGTTTATGAAGTTTACAAGAAATTATGGTTTAGATCCAAAAAACTATTTTTTGTTGACAACGCTTGCGTTAATAAAATATATCCTATTAATAAAGAAAATAATAAATTTCCAAAAGAGACTCTTAAATTAATTTCTTTGTCACAACTTATTCCTAGAAAGAACATCCTATTGTTAATAAATGTTTTAGATTCCTTAGATTATAATTTTGAATTAGATATTTATGGTGACGGGATATTATCTAAAGATATTTTAGAATTGTGTAAAGATAAAAGAAAAATTAACTATAAAGGGCATAAAGACGTAAATGAGATAAATTTATATAATTATGATGCTATAATCTCTTTTTCTTCTTCAGAGGGACTCCCAAATAGTGTAATTGAGTTAATCGTTAATGGTAAGTACGCAATATTGTCTAAAATACCCTCTCACATTCACTTACAAAGTTTATGTAAAAATGTAATTATTCTTGAAAGTTATAATCAAAACTCAATAGCAAATATATTTGATTACGTTAAAAACAATCCTCCCAATATAAACGAATATAAAAAAGCTAGGAATTATTTTTCTCCAAAAAGAATGTTTAAAGAATATTATGAACTTTATGCTAGTTTTAATTGATGATTAATTTCATTTAAATGATTTCAAGAAATAAACCCATACTGATAACAGGAGTAGCAGGTTTTATAGGTTCATTTCTTGCTAAAAAGCTTATTGAAGAGAATTATTTTGTCGTAGGAATTGATAATCTTAATGATTATTATGATATATCCCTGAAGGAAAAAAGATTAGAATTTGTAAAAGAAGCAGCCAAAGATAAAAATAATTTTTCTTTTCATAAGATTTCTATTGAAAAAGACAAAGAGCTAGATTTTATCTTTAAAAAGTACGATCCAAGTATTGTTGTACATTTAGCTGCACAAGCAGGAGTACGTTACTCTATAGAAAACCCATCATCATATATTCAAAGTAATTTGGTAGGTTTCTCAAACATTTTGGAGTGTTCTAGAAAAGTAAATAGCGAGCATTTAATTTATGCTTCAAGTAGTTCAGTTTATGGTGGGAATAGACTTTTGCCTTACTCAGAGAATCATTCAGTCAATCATCCAATTAGCTTATATGCTGCAACCAAGAAATCTAATGAACTACTTGCACATGCATATAGTCATCTTTACAAAATACCAACTACTGGCTTAAGGTTTTTTACTGTTTATGGTCCTTATGGTAGGCCAGATATGGCTCCTATGATTTTTGCTAAAGCAATACTTTCAAGTAAACCAATCGATGTTTATAATTTTGGGAAAATGAGTAGAGATTTTACTTATATTGATGATGTAGTCAATGCAATTAAAGATTGCTGTTTTAAGAAAGCGTTTGTAGATAAGAATTTTGACCAAAAAAGTCCAAATCCATCATCATCCTTTGCTCCATTTAGGATATTTAATGTTGGTAATAGTAGGCCAGTTGAATTAATGGATTTCGTAAGATTATTAGAAAAATATTTGGGTAAAAAAGCTTGTATTCAATACAAACCTATCCAAAAGGGCGATGTTATTTCTACTTATGCAGATATGACAAATATAAAAGAATGGATAAATTTTGAAAGTTCAACTTCTATAGAAAAAGGTTTAAAAGAATTCTGTGAATGGATTTCTTTATATCACAAATCAAATGCTTAAAGTTTTAGTCACTGGAGGAGCTGGATTTATTGGATCTCATACATGTTATGAGTTAGCAAAAAATGGATACGAAGTTTACGCTATTGATTCATTAGTAAATGGTTACTCAGAATCAATAGAGAGAATAAATACATTAGGAAATTATCAAAAAGGGTTTAAGAAAATTAAATTTTTTAAATTAAATCTTTGTGATTATTCTTTATTGAATGACTTCTTTCAAAGTATTTATTTTAATAAAATAGAATTTGATGGTGTAATACATTTTGCTGGTTTAAAAGCTGTTGCAGAATCAGTATTAGATCCAATTAGTTACTGGGAAAATAATGTAATTAGCACTATTAACCTTTTAAAAATAGTTCAAAGTTACAAGGTTCGTTCATTTGTTTTTAGTAGTAGTGCAACTGTTTATGATTCAAGATTTGATCCCCCTTTTTCTGAAAATGCTGAATTGAATCCTGTTAATCCCTATGGAGAAACAAAATTAGCAATAGAAAAGATCCTTAATCAGCTTTCTTATGCATCAGATAAGAATATAAATATTGCCAGCTTGAGGTATTTCAATCCAATAGGTGCACATGAATCTTCTTTGATAGGGGAGTTTCCAAAAGGGACTATAAATAATATTTTCCCTATTCTATGTAAGGTTGCTAATGGAGAATTAAATGAGTTTCATGTTTATGGTAATGATTGGGATACTAGGGATGGAACTTGTATAAGAGATTATATACATGTAATGGATCTTGCAATAGCGCATAGAAAAACACTCGAACATTTAGATATTTCTCAAAATGTAAATTTAACTTTAAATCTTGGAACAGGGAAAGGCACTTCGGTCATAGAGTTAATAAATGCATTCGAAAAAGCAAATTCATTAAAAATTAAATATATTTTTAAGGGTAGAAGGGCTGGTGACGCAGCTGAAATTTATGCAGATGCAACACTTGCAAAAAAAGTTTTAGGGTGGGCGGCTCATAGGGATTTGAACCAAATGTGTGTGGATGGATGGAACTGGAAAATAAAAAATCCAAATGGTTATTAATTTATTAATATAATTTTCGTCCTAATATTAATAAGCTTAGATTAAATTTTATGATTAATTTTATGAATTTTGTGTTCTAATAATATAATTAAAAAACTGCAAAACTGATTTACTAAATTTAAGAGCTTGATTCTTGTTACTTAATTGTGAAGTTAAATTCTCAAATTTTAATTTAAAGATTATTTTTAACTATTTTCGTTTATGCAACAAATTAAGAATATTAAAAATATTTGCTGTATTGGGGCCGGTTTTGTAGGTAGTCCTACTATGGCAGTTTTTGCAAAATATTGCCCTGAAATAAAAATTACTGTTCTTGATATAAACAAAGAAAAAATAGCTGCTTGGAATAGTAAGGATTCAAATGATTTTCCAGTTTTTGAGAAAGGGCTTCCAGAATTAATACTTCAAAACAGGGGAAAAAATTTATTTTTTTCAATTGAAATTGAAAAAAATATAAAGAATGCTGACATGGTTTTTATTTCAGTAAATACGCCAACTAAGACAAGTGGATTCGGGGCTGGGTACGCTAGTGATCTTAAATATGTTGAGTCAAGTGCTAGGCAAGTTGCAAAGTACTCTTCAGGCCATACTATAGTCATTGAGAAAAGTACTGTACCTGTTAGGACGGCAGAGTTAATAAAAGATATTTTGTTAAGCTCTCAGACAAAAAAAGAAAATTCAAATAAAACTTTTTCAATTATATCTAGTCCAGAATTTTTGGCAGAAGGTACTGCAATATCAGATTTAGAGAATCCAGATAGAGTTTTAATTGGCGGAGATGAAGAAAATTCACTTAACCTACTTAAAAATATTTATAAAAGGTGGATTCCCGAGAACAAGATATTATTTACTAACTTATGGAGTAGTGAATTATCAAAATTGACTTCTAATGCTTTTCTTGCTCAGAGAATTAGCTCGATAAATTCTATCTCCTCATTATGCGAGGCTACTGGAGCAAAGATTACGGAAGTCGTAAATGTTATTGGTTCTGATAAGAGGATAGGGGACAAATTTTTATCGGCCAGTCCCGGTTTTGGAGGGAGTTGCTTCCAGAAAGATATTTTAAATCTCGTTTACTTAAGTGAATATTATGGTTTAAAAGAAGTAGCTAATTACTGGGAACAAGTTTTAAAACTAAATAATTGGCAAAGAAAAAGAATTTCTAAAATTATTATAGATAAGCTTTTTGGTACAGTATCTTCTAAAA